>DATJKB010000289.1:0-9102 GCA_035491875.1 Pyrinomonadaceae bacterium
TTTCTCTCCGTGAAGGATCAGTACGGGACAGTTCAGTTTTTCCATCATGAAGACTGAAGACCGTTCGCGAATTGCCGCATCGGACCATCCGCTTTCGATTTCCATGTTGTGACGGATGCCTTCGATGGTCATTTCGTCGTGTGCCTTCTTGAAGTCGTAAACCCCTGCGCCGAAGACAGCGGCGTCAACGTCGTCGAGTTGGACGGCTAAAAGTGATGCGGCCATTCCTCCCCTTGAGAAGCCATAAATACCCATTGTCTTTGGGTCAACGAATGGCTCCTTTTTGAACTTGCGATATCCTTCAGTTAGAACTCGCAGAGTGTTTGGCCCAACGTAATCAAGTTTGCCCTGGGATCGGCCAAAGCCGGGTTGAGTGATTCCGACTCCAGCGAAGCCAGCTCGAGCTAATGCAACACCGAGTGGTATTAGATCGAGAGCGGTTCGTTGAAATCCGGGAATCATCAAGATGCCTGGAAATCGTTTGCCACCTTCAGGCCGAAATGAAATCGCCTCGATCGTCAAACCGCTCGATGTGTAGTCGTATTTACAAACATCGATTTGTGTTCCTTCTACTTTTACACAATTGCTGGTGGCAAGAGCTTCGCGAATCTTCGCCGCGCCCGACGGTTGAGCGTTAACACCAGCAGTTAAAAGCAACAGATTCAGAAGCAACCATGGTAGGTATTTCATAGGGCTATGATAAACACGCAAAGCCAATGGAAGAAAGTTCTGCCCATCTTTGGTGGTGTCGTAATCTCCGGTTCCGCACCACTCAACTCTCTGCGCGTCCGCTGCGGGCTCGGCGTCTCTGCGGTTCCGTATGCGGTTCCAAGTTCTCAACAAACCTGAAAGCGAGAATCACTTATTCACTGTTTTGTTGGTTTGCTCGCCAACTCAAATTACACCGCCGAGACACAGAGCACGCCGAGGACGCGCGGAGAGTTGGGTTTCGTTAAAGTAGTTGATAAGAAAGGTCGAGAACAAATACTCGAGCCGTAGATCAGATTTCACTGAGGACGCTCGCAAGCGTTTCGCAGAGTCGATCTGCGTCCGAATTAGTGAACGGCATTGGCGGGCGGATCTTGAGCACGTTGTGGAATGGTCCATCGGTGCCGATGAGAATCTGGCGGTCACGCATCGCATTAACGATGAAGTCGGCCTCCGCAATGGCTGGCTCCAGCGTCGTCCGATCCCGAACTAACTCAACTCCCAGGAACAATCCGCTGCCACGAACGTCACCGACCATTTCATAATTCCCTTTAAGCTCGCTCAAGCGCGCCAGTAATAATTCGCCGACCACCAGTGCGTGATTTTGCAGATCGTTTTCGAAGACCTCATCAAGCACTGCCAGGCCAATCGCGCACGAGACTGGATTACCCCCAAACGTGCTGAAAAACTCCATTCCGTTGTCGAATGAGTCCGCGATTTCACGCGTTGTAACGACTGCGCCTATCGGATGACCATTTCCGATCGGCTTGCCCAGGACAACGATATCAGGCACGACGCCGTAACTCTCAAAAGCCCAGAAGTGCGTGCCGATGCGTCCGTAGCCAGTTTGCACTTCATCCGCGATGCACACACCGCCGGCCTCACGAACAGCGTCGTAAGCTTTGGTGAGGTATCCATGGGGCAAAACGATCTGGCCTCCAACGCTGGGCATGGACTCGGCAATGAAACCTGCCAGTGGAGTTTTTCTTTCGCGAAGTTCGTGAATAACTCGATTGACGATCGCAGCGTCCGCATCCAGCACTCCACGAAAAGGATCGGGTAAAGGCACCGTGTGAACCCACGTCGGTGGGCCACCTCCACCCGGGCCATTGTGCTTGTATGGACTGATGTCGATGAGGGTGTTTGTGTTTCCGTGGTAGGCATGGTCGAGCACAATCAAATCGCGGGCGTGTGTGTGCGCCCGTGCGAGTCGCAGCGCTAACTCATTTGCTTCGCTTCCTGAATTCACAAAGAAGCAAACGTTGAGCGGATCGGGAAGCGTGGCAGTCAAGCGTTCGGCGAATTGATTAATCAGATCGTGAAGATAACGAGTGTTCGTATTTAGCCGGGCCATCTGCTCATAGCCGGCTTTAGCAACACGAGGGTTGCAGTGACCGACGTGCGCGACGTTGTTATAGGCGTCGAGATACTCCACTCCCTCCTCGTCGTAGAGATACTGCATCGAGCCGCGCACAAGCTTGAGCGGATTCTTGTAAGCAATGCTCAGATTTCGTCCAAGGAGTCGCTTTCGCTTTGCGAGCGTGTCGGCTTTGCTAGTCATTTAAACAATGCACTCATGAAGATTGGTAGCCCGCCTCAAGATTCATAATACCGGACCGCTAGTCGTACAGCTCAACGTACAAACATCAATCGGCCAACTTTCATTAGCATCAGTCAAGCTACGATAAATGCAGTTAGGAAGGGCGGTTTACCCCCGCTCGAGATGCATAACACTCAAGCTCCCTGGAAACTGCTCAACCGAATGTCCGATACGCTAGAGCCTCTTGCAAAATTAGCATCAACGTTCGCCTTTTCCCCACTGCCATCCCTGAAATCAGTGAACGTTGAAAGCGTCAACGAATGTCCGATACGCTTCAGCTTGTCGTCGAGCAACCGAATAACCCAAGCTCCCAGAAATTGCTCAGCGAATGTCCGATATGCTTCAGCCTGTCGTCAATGCTCCAACACTCAACTCCAAAAGAGAACTGATAGACGCTGGAGAGTCTCCAGTTCTTACCGGGTTGAGAGTAGGGAACGTTGACGACAAGCTGAAGCGTATCGGACATTCGTTGAGCACTTGGAACCTTGAGTACTTCTTGTAGTGTTGAGTGTACGTAACGTCAACGACAAGCTAATAAAGCATATCGGACATTCGGTTGAGCAGTTTCCAGGAAGCTTGTGTGTCATGTAACCCGAGCGGGAATAAACCACCCTTCTTAGCCTGCATTCTGTTGGCTTGAGCTTTTGCTATGAAGCTTGAGCACTGATGTTTTTGGACCTTGATCTCTGGAACAGATGCTTGGACCTCATAACGACCATTCATTCAATGCACCTAGAAGTGTTGAGGTGGCGTCGCGCTGGCCAACTTGCAGCAAACTGGGCAGGCGCCGACGAATGGCTTGTTGACTGATGTCGAGGTATTCGTTGTCAGGGCGCTCTCGTTGCTGATACGCAGCAATACAAACACTCATACACAAGCGCATAATCATGAGCCCCCAAACAGTTTCGATCTCTTCGTCTGTGACTGGCAGCACTTCGTTATACGCAGCGATGACATTCGCCGCTGTGGCGAGTGGCGACTCGCTATTCAAGACGACGTACGCGACTGCGATTGCGAGGTCTGCGATTGTGTAGCTGTAAACCATGTCGCCGAAATCGATAATTGCGACAACTTCTGAAAGTTCGTCATTGATAAGGATGTTGTAATCGTTCGTGTCGCCGTGAACCACGCTCTGGCGCAACCCGGAGAGCAAAGGCGCCACCGTTGTTTCGAAAGTCTTTGCGTAGTTCACAACGAGCGCTCGCAACGACGCGTCGTTAATCAGATCTGAATACTCAGCAACAACCGTTTGCCAGTTCGCGAGATCCCAATGAAAGTTTCGATGAAGGGCCGGACGCTCGAAATCCATCAAAGCGATGTCCAACTGTGCAAGCTTGTGTCCGAGGTCGCTCAAGAGGAGCGTTGAATGTTCGCGTGTTTCGCCAAGTGCGACTCCAGTCAAATACGTTGCTACGCGAATTAGATTTGTGTCTCCACTAGCTGACGTTACTTGTTCCAGAATTTTTCCGTTAACACTCGGAACAAGACGCTGACAAAACGAAACGCGCTCACCGGCATGCATCATCGCGTCGCTTTGCGCCTGCAACAGCGACTGATCTTCCAGGGAGTTGGCGATCTTGAGAACAAACCTCTTACCAGACAGGTCAGTTAACAGAAAGTTCTGGTCACGTTCGCTCGGTAAGCTTTCGGCTGTTGCGCGGAGGTTATAGAGATCGGTTGCCAAAGTTAGCGCGCGGTCGACGGTGAACCGCGGCGCGTGCTGAACAAGAGGCGGGTTGAAAGTCGGAGGCACGGTGTTCGAAAATCGTTTAGTTCGGCATCAACGTCTGAGTTCACACGGAGCAGGAATTTATTCAGTACCGTCCGCGGTAGCGGATGGCTACCACTCAACTGAGCATCGGGGTCTCGTTTATCGTCGCGTTAAGTGGTGGCCGTCCGCTACCGCGCACGGTACTGAATAGCCGATTCGGCGGATGCGCTACCCTTCAAAAATAATAGTGTCAGCTTCAAGCTTTTCGTGCATTGTTATGGGAAGACCCTTGTATGAATTAACGGCCGGAATCAATTCCGCACGCATTTCGGCGGCTGAATCAAAACGATCGTCCGGATTTTTTGCAAGGCTCTTTTGTAAGGCTGCATCCAGTCGCTTTGCATCTTCTGATTTCCCCTCGAGATGGAACGGTTCATGCAGAATCGCCGTCAATTGCTCATGATAGTTTCTTCCACCGAAAGGCCGGCGGCCGGTGAGCATCTCTACTGCAATCACGCCGATTGAAAACAGGTCTGTACGATGGTCCACTTCACTGCCTGACAGTTGTTCTGGCGACATGTAGCCAAACGTTCCCATCACAGCTCCCGGGCTTGTCATCTGAGACTTACCCTCTGCGCCTTCGTTGGCCTGGGTTAGTTTTGCCAAACCAAAATCGAGAATCTTGATGCGTTGATCGGCTTCATTGATGAAGATATTTTCAGGTTTGAGGTCGCGATGAATAACCCCGGCAGCGTGCGCAGCACCCGCTGCGTTCAGCACCTGTTCCAACCAGCTCGCCGCGTCAGAAAGTTCAATAGACTGACGTCGCTTGAGAACGGCGCCGAGTGTTTCGCCGGTCACAAGCTCCATGACCAAATACGCACCCTGAGTCGACAATAGTCCGTAGTCGTAGACCGTAATTATGTTCGGATGCGAAAGCCGGGCGCATGTCTGTGCTTCACGTTCGAAACGTCTTAGTGCCGCACTGTCTCCGAACAGTTGACCGCTCAGGATCTTCACTGCCACTTTCCGATTCAGACGCAGATCATTCGCCTCGTAAACTGCGCCCATTCCACCTCGGCCGATCAATCTGTCGAGCCGATACCGGTCTTCAATTGTGCGCTCCACCGCGAGCGGCAGAGTGAGTTCACTGTTGTCGTTCGGACAATGTTGCGCTGAGGAATCGAAGCAGGCGCCACACGTTGGACACTCCTTCAACAGATTGATCTTGCGGTCTTCAACTCGTGAAAGCACCTCGTGCCTGACTCGACGCTCACGATCGACCCGTTCTTTGAGCCGTACGTTCTCGTAAACAATCGCGATCTGATCGGCGAGGGTTTCAAGTAACTGGCGATCAGTTTTTGTGTAAGGCACTTCAGACTTTTTCTGGCCCAGCAACATCAGGCCGGCAAGTCTCTGATCGGTTCCAGTCATCGGCACAATCAACTTGGTTTCCAGTTGCGCCAGCCATTCCTTTTCACTGTGCGGCAAGTTCGTCCTCTGCGGAAACGGAAAATCCTGTGCGCCGAGGTGATATTCCATAAAGCGCAATAGCTCGAACTCCTGCGGAATCCGCAGCTCCTGCATTGATCCGCCTGAGGAATAACCGAGACTCATGTCGCGCTTCTCTTCTTCGCGATAGAAGAGATACATGCGTTCGGGGTGCAGCGCTACGTCGACCTTTTTACTAATCAGTTTCGACATCTCAGGCATGGAATCGGATTGCTTCACGTCGTCGATCAGCTCTCTCAGTATCTGGTCCTGGTTGTATTGTTCTCGAAAAAACTTCCGATCGATCCAGTCGCTTAGAGGACGACGGAAAACGAGACCCAGGACAATTGCGGCACCAACAAGCAGATAGAAGTAAAGCGAATTGCGCAGGAAGATATCGGCAACTGATCGATTCGGATTAGACAGTATAGATATTACAAGTCCAACGATTGGCAGTATCAGAAGAGTGCGCAAGGCATTTTTTGCCAGGAGATACTGCAAGCTGCGACGAATGATTAGGCGAACGGGTATGACCTGGTGTCTGAGCACTGCATAGGCGAACGAGATTGGAATCAACAACAGCCCGAAAACCGCTACCAGTCCAACCGCGACTACATGCTTGTCGAACCAATGCAAGTCGACAATGAACGAAAGCGTTACTAATGAAACTGGTATGGCACCGACGATCCATCCGGCCAGCAGTACGCGCAACTTTCGTCGCGCGCCCTGAGTTGCATCACGATAGTTAAAAACCAGGACAACTAAGCTGGCGATCACGTAAACGAGTAGCAGCAAGTCGAGAGCGGTGTCGGGAAATATTCCGAAGGTTGCGCCTTGATCCGGATTCGTTATGAACAGGTAGTTGCTGTAGGCCCGAACCGGCAACAGCAGAAGAAACGCCGGTAAGTACGCGAGGAGAGGCAGCCGCGGAATTCGTTTTATGAAGCGCGAAGGTTCCGGAAAGATTAACGCGAAGTGAAAACCTGTGGCGAGCATTACCGGTCGCAGGCTCGCACCAATTCCAATAATGATTTTGACCCACAGTGGGGTGATAGGAAGGGCTGCGGCAGTTGGGCCAACACCCATCATCCCAAACGTAAGCGCGATCAGTAGTGCCTGTTTATCGTTGGGCTTGAGAAGGAAAATCAGTAAGCCGGTAAGTTGAAAGAACAGCGGCACCAGAATCACCGACGCAAAAACCCCGAGCCGCATGCTAGCTGACGTAGGTAATGTTTGCAGCGACAACCGCTCTGGTTGCCCCTCGTGCGCCACGACAATATCGAAAGAACTCCCAGTCTCTGCGAGAATGAAAAATTCCCGCATCTGACTGCTGCTTGTAAGCGGACGTCCATTGAACTCAAGGATCTGATCCCCAACACGAAGCCGGCTACGCAGCTCGGGTGCGTCAATTCTTGCAAGAATGATGCGACCATTCTCTAGTTTGTACACAAAACCCGAATAGCTTGATGTGTACGAGGTGCCCAACAACAGCACTGCAGAGGAAATCGAGCACACGAGCATCAGCAGAAAAAACAGTGTGACTAGGAAGGTGCGTAATCGCGACTTTGCCAAGGTTTTAGGATTTGAGCGAGATCGGATTTCGATTTTGCCCTGAGATTCTAGCTAAGAGAATGCGTGGAGGCTAGGAAGTCACCCGCTGCCAATCATCTTCAGCAGCGTCGGCCACATCTGCTCCGCCCACATTTCGTATCCAGCATCTGAGGGATGAAAGCCGTCTGCCGAGAAAAATTCCGGATGCGCCGGCAATTGTTCTCGAGTGATCGTATAAATATCGAAAACAATCACCGCTGAAGTGGTGGCAATCTCCTGAAGTTTCTGATTGAACTGATCGATCGTCCGCTGATACTCCGCTCGCATGGCAGACGGTATTCGCGGGGCACTGGAGATATCGGGAATGTTCGTAACAATTACAACCGCGTGTGTCTCCTTCTTCAAGCGATCAAGAATCGATTGATAGTTTCTCGCAAACCCCTGGAGACTCAGTCCATGTCCAATGTCGTTAATCCCGACTCCGAGTGTTACGAGATCTGGCTTAGCAGCTATACCCTCGTCCAGTTGCTCCCTGACGACGTCAATAGTCGTGGCACCACTCACGCACAAATTAAGCAAACGCGATCCCGGGCGCTGCACCTCAAGCTTTCTGAACAGACGATCGACGTAGCCGCCGTTGCTCGCACCCTGGCCAACGCCGGTTGAATCACCAAGTGCTACGTAAACTATCGGACCAGATTTCATTGGAGAACGATTATTGACGTTTCCTTGCTTGGGTTTCCCCTGTTCCATCATAGGCGTCGTTCCACAACCGATGATCATTGGAACCAGAAACAAGACTGCGACGCGCGTTCTGGGCATACATGTTCGATACACTTCAGTTTGTCGTCAACGTTCAATAGCGGCAACTCGAAAGGAATCAACAAGTGACGCCAGCGTATCTTCGATACACTTCAGTTTGTCGTCAACGTTCAATACGGTCAACTCGAAAGGAATCAAACAGGTTAGGCCCGCGCATGTTCGATACACTTCAGTTTGTCGTCAAGGTTCGATGGAGTCAACTTGCAGTGAAACAAGATCCATCAGTTCAGTCAAAGAGATCCCATAGCTCCTTCCTTAGATAATTCCAGCGATAATCTTGCCACCGATCCACGAGCCCAATCTTCACGGGATTGTTCAAAACGTACCTGAGAGTCTTCACAAACTTCCGTTCACGGATTGCACGGTCAAAGTTTTCGTGTTCCCAAAAGCCCCCTGAATGGCCGAGTAGCTGATTGCACTCTCTGGCGCAGCGGCCTTTTATCAACTTCATTATTCTCGATAGCGCCGGAACAGAATCCGCATCCTGAAGTCCCTTGAGTATTTCCGCCAGAACCTCTTCGCTGACCAACGGTTTGAATACAGTGCGCACGTGGTTTGACATGATCGAATACGCGTCCAGTCGATACTCCTCACCGTCAAGTTTATGAAGATTCTTGGCTACCTTCGCAGCGATTTCCGGTTGACGCACCCAGGTCGGACCTATTAGTTCGCGATGTAGGATGTCCTCAGATTTGATGAACCACTCCCGATACAGTTTTTCGGTGTCAGCAAGCCACTTTAGCTTTTCTGTTGACGCGTCTTCCGCGGCGATTCTTTCAACGCGCCGCAGGTGATCTCGGTGCCATTCCAGCTTTGCCCGGTAGTAACGAATGGTTGATTTAGGAATTGAACCGACCAAGCGGAAGGTTAAAAATAAAGTTGCGTCGAGCGGCTGAAAATGGGGACGCCTACGCACAGTAAGCTCTTTGTAATTCAAGTGAGGCATGCCGTTGTTTGACCAAGCGAGAGTTGCTAGCGTGAGGCTCGCTCAGGACTCAGACGCAGGGATCGCGAGTATTGTAAACCCTAAGTCAAGTCATTCTTCTGTTGACCGTATTGAACCTTGACGACAAACTGAAGTGTATCGAACATGCGCTGGCCTAACTTGTTTGATTCCTTTCGAGTTGCCGCTATTCAACCTTGACGACAAACTGAAGTGTATCGAACATACGCTGGCCACCAATTACCTTAGCCGGGATTCGTTTTCTCCTTTTGGCGC
>DATJKB010000290.1:0-11251 GCA_035491875.1 Pyrinomonadaceae bacterium
GCGGCGACCAAATCTCATTGCCTCTCGGCTGGTCGGCGTCCAGATATCAATGCGACGGCCCTTAACTAAAGTGCCTGTATCCGCAACAAGGTATTCACCGCTATAAGCCCCGGCATCGAGCCTCACGCGCGAGCCTAGTGGTAAGAAACGCGGGTCAGCAGCGATTAACCCCTTGCTAACATAAAGACCGCTCGCGGTCCTTCCGCGCAGGCTGTAGGCGGTTGCAACGAAGGATATGGGCGCGGCAACTGGAGTCTCGGTAACCGCCCCGGAGGACAAAGTTCCCATAGCTCCTTTGGGTTCAACGGTGGTTGTGGTATCGGCAGACGCAGCCGCTGTTAAGACCGCTTGTTTTTGATTTTGTGATTGATCGCCGAAGTTGACGGTTTCGGCTGAGGAAGTGCTGGCTGGAAGGACCAGTGCAACTGCCACTAGCGCGATGCAGGCCAGAGCACCACCGCTAAATAGGGAAGTTATTTTCAAATCGGGTCTCCTGTCCGAGGTTCTAGGGTTATCTTTCAGAGTCCTGCGCGAGTCCGTTCTTTCCTATGACTCGTCCCCCGGCTCGAGGAGTCAGTTCGTCAGCCGAGGTTGGGGGCTTGCATCCTTGATGCGGTGCGCTGAAAGATCTAAGTTCGCAAGATTAGGAAAAGGCGAATCACTTGCGAGTTCCACGAGGCTAGCACACGGTTTTTGAGGGTGTCTACCGCGATGAAGCCGGGATTTTTGTGAGAATTATTCCAAACGCGGAACTAAATAGTGAAATATCGTGACTTAGGAAAAACCCAGACAGTCACATCGACCGATGCGATTTTGACTGAACTAGAAGCGAACTATTTGGCTATAAAGCGAGGAAATTCTCGACAATTTGACGACCTTCAGGGTGATCGTCGTCAAACAGTTCGGGGTGGAATTGGACGCCGTAAACCCGTCGCCCTTTTTGCTGCATAGCCTGAATCCGACAGGTTTCGTTGGTAGCGGTTTGTTTGAATCCCTCCGGTAACTCTTTCACCTCATCGCAGTGAGAATGCCAGACTGTTACCTTCGCCGGCAGTCCTTTGAACAATCCTTCGGTTGTGTGCTGGATTGGCAGGAACCCGCGCTCGCGTTTCGCGCCCTCGTATCCTTCACCAGGTTCAAGCCGCTCCATTAATCCAACTTCAGATCCGTAGGCGAGCGCTATCTGCTGATGGCCTCCACACACGCCGAGAATGGGTTGACTAGCGCGTTGGATAACTTCGAAAACTCCCGCAAGCGATTCACGTGAGTACTTGTGCCAGGGATGACTTTGCCCGCTCAGAATTATGTGCGAGGGTCGTAAGCTGCGGACGCGTTCGAGAGAGACTGAATGAAACGGTTCGGTGAGTATCTCGATGCCGGGAATGAGTCGACCCAGCACAGCACGCAACTCGCGCGGGCTGTCTCCTTTATTCTCAATCGTGTTGTCGACCAGGTAAACGAGCATCGTTCGATTTCGGATTTCGGATTTGTTTCAGCCGCAGATTCCGCAGATTAACACAGATCAGAATAGCTTCTCTTTAAGCGTCTCTAATACCTATCTATCTCGATCTGTGTTCATCTGTGAGAATCTGCGGCTGAACAAATCCGAAATCCGCATGCCGAAATCCGAAATCGAATCTTGGATCTTACTTCAAGCAATAAAGATTGCCGTTGAATGCGCCGATATAAATTCGTCCACCCAAAATCGCCGGAGTCGAGTTGACGTTATCACCGATCTTCAATTCACTGATCAAACTTCCATCTTCCGCCGACAGCATATAGAGCCACCCAGCCTTGTCCCCGAACACCAATCTTCCATCGACGAGCGGTGCGGTTCCCCAAACAGGACCACGAACACGCTGTTTCCAAACTAATTCACCAGTGTCGGCAGCCAGGGCATGCATGTGAGCGTTGCTCGAGCCGATGTAGACACGATTGTTTGCGACTATCGGGCTGGCCCAAATACCGGCGCGGTCTTTTGTCGTTCCACCCGTAGCTTGATACTTCCACACTAGCTCGCCGTTTGATTGTCGAAAGCAATAGACAACGCCATTCTCTGCCGCTGTATAAACGAATCCATTGGCCACAGCGGGTGTCGAATCTGAATCAGCACCGGTTCGCGCACGCCAGATCGTTGATCCGTTACTCATGTCGAGACAAAAGAGATCGCCTTGTTCTGTTCCGATGTAAGCGCGACCATCGACCGCGGCGAAACTACCTTCCATCGAACCCAATCGCTCTGTCTTGTAGATGAGTGAACCGTCTTCGAGATTAAGGCAGTAGAAGGATCCATCCTCGCTGCCGAAGTAAACGCGTCCATCAACCACCGCTGAAGAGCAATCGACTTCGAATCCTGTTTTAAATTTCCAAATGAGAGAGCCGTCTTTTCGGTTCAGGCAGTAGATGTAGTGATCAAGACCGCTGGCAATGATTCGGTCGCCGACGAGCGTCGGTGTGGCTTTTAAACTGTCGCCGGTTGCATAACTCCACGCAAGGCTGCCATCTCGAACATCCAGGCAGTAAACGTGACCATCCGCCGATCCAAAATAAACGTATCGACCGTCGACTGAAGGTTGTCCTGGCCAGCTTGTCCCGCCCCACGGATCTTTGTGAAGCCGGCCCGAGATGAGTTTAGTTTCAAATTTCCAAACCACCTGGAGCGGCTCATTAGACCAGGGGCCTGTCCCATAAAAACTGCGCGACGCGTTTCCGAGCCACATGGGCACGGTGGGAGGAGCACTTCCAGCAGGCGAGCTGGGACTGGCTGCGGTTTCTCTAAGGATTTTGCCACCACACGCAGGAAAACAGGCTAATGCGATAAGCAAAAGCAGGAGTGGCGACAGTTTAGAATGGTCGCTGGGCGCGATCGATCGTGGTGGAGAGTTCATGGGGGAATACCTGAAGTCGGGATTAGCTTCCAGGGAAGCCTTCAAATAAAAGCCCAAGGGGGGCGTCACGCCAGCCATCGGCCGCTATAGACTACTTCAGCTGTTCCCGTGATCACAACTTCGCCGTCGTCGCGCCACTCAATTTTAACTTCGCCGCCCTCCATTACGACGGTCACTTTTCGATCGATCTTCTCGTTTACCATGGCGGCGACTGCGCCGGCACAAGAGCACGTACCCGACGCAGTTGTTTCGCCGACGCCACGTTCCCAGATGCGCAGTTCGAGGGTTTTTCGATCTCGCACGCGCGCGAACACGACGTTGGTTCGATCCGGAAACAGCTGGTGGTTTTCCAGCACTTTCCCAACGTGCCGCCAATCGAATGCGTTGAAGTCGTCAACGAAGATGCAAACAACTGGATTGCCGATTTGCAATGCAGTGATCGGATATTTGCCGCCATTCACATCCACCGAGTATTCGACAACTTTATCGAGCGGAGGATTGATCGCCATCGGTATCGAGCGCGTATCGAACTTCGGTTGGCCCAATTCAGACTCGAAGACGTATTTGCCGCTGCCAAGTTTTTGTTTCAGAAAGTATCTCTTCAATCCAGAGCGAGTGATAAGACGAAGTTGCGGTCCTGACCACATCCGTTTGAAGTAGAGATAGGCGGCGGCGCAGCGCGTGCCGTTCCCGGATAACGCGGCTTCGCTGCCGTCAGGATTGAAGATGCGCACCCTAAAGTCAGCTATTTCCGTTTCCGACTTACTGACGACCGCAATCCCGTCGCTGCCGGCGCCGTAGTGTCGATTGCAAATGCGGCGAGCAAAGTCGTTGAGGTTTTCGACCTCGTTTAAATCCTTAGGTTCGATGACGATGTAGTCGTTGCCGAGTCCGTGGAACTTGGTGAAATGAATAGGCATAGATGTATTGAAGATTGACGATTGTTGATTGAAGATTGACCCCCATCAACATCTTCAATCTTCAATCAAAAATCAAAAATGTCTTATTTCGCTCCCGCGGTCATCTTCCGGAACATCTCAGTCAATGCCGGCTCGACGTTCAATAACCGCTCATAAACCGTGAACTGTCCGCGGTGATACATCTCATGGCTCATGCCGAATAATAAAAACGCGATCTTCGGCATCGCCTTACCGTCTAAGCCGGTCATCATTTCGTTCAAGCCATCAGCATTTGACCTGATCGCTTTTTCCGCTTCGTCCATTGATGTGCGCAGGAGTTCGATCAACCGGGCCTTGTCTTCGACTCCGTCGACGTCTTCACCGTAGGCCTTCACGTGTTCTGCGAAAGATCTGCGTGCAAGATTTGTATCAGGTCGGCAGGCTTCACCAACGAAAAACTTTTGCGAGCTAATCGCGTGCTGGACCAGTTCTGCGACTGTGCGGGTCTCGGGGCTTGGCTTGAATGTGAACGTATCTTCGGGGATGCGCTCCACTTCGGTAATAAAACCTGACCGCGCATTTTTCCAAAGACCAAGAAGGGTTTCAACTGACATGGGTCTCCTTTCAGCAACTAAACAATGATGGGGACGATTCCGAAATCGACTTATTGAGATCTACCGGCAAACGACGCCAACAGCACCGCTATCGGATCGATGCACACGGTGCGTGGTTCGACGTCTGACGGATAGTTGTTCACCATAATCGTAAAGACAAGTTTCTCACCTGCCGTAGTCGTCACGTACCCCCCTAAACTCGCAGCAGAGCTAAGTGAGCCGGTCTTCGCGCGCAGGTTCCCTTCTGCAACGGTGCCCTTCATTCGATTTCGAAGTGTGCCGTCGACACCAGCGATCGGAAGCGCGTCACGAAACACATCTGCATAACGGTGGCGACTCATGTAGGTAAGCAGTTGCACCGTTGAGTCGGCGGTAACCATGTCGTTTCGCGATAGGCCGGAGCCGTCGTTTAAATTCAGAGACTCAGGTCTGATGCCGACAGTCTTCAGAAAACTCTTTACGACTTCCACGCCGCGGTCTTCCGACGTTTGTCGAAGCTCGACGGCCGCGCCCTGGGTCTGACGTTCTGAACTCGCATCTCCTGAGCTATCTGAAGCTGGAGTTATCGGCGGCTGTATGTTTCCCAGCGTGCGTAGAATCAGTTCTGTGTACAGGTTCTGACTCGGCTTCAATGTTTGGGCAGCAATCCAACTAAAGGGGGCTGATTGATAAGTGGCAATCTCTACCGGCCAGTTAATCGGCGGAACATCCGGACGGCGAACGAGTGATGCTCGTTGAGCCGGATCCAGGGATGGTCCACCCAGTGGTGCAGCAATTGTTCTGGTTCGACCTTTGATCGTTACTCCGCGTTGGGCCAGTGAGGATCGCAGCAAGTAGACAAAAAGCATCGCTGGATGTGAGATGCCGATGCCGCCTGTATATCCTCGATCATCTACCGCGATGCTGCCTCTTACCTGGAGTGTGTCCTTGCCTAGCCCACGATGTATCGAGATCTGTCGGCGAGTGCCGGCCGGCGCGGTCGTGACGTCATTGGTTATTGTCAGCAACGGATCAGGTGGCCCAGTAGTGACAATGGCGGGTTTCCCAACCTGCGGATTCGGCTTAATGAACAGGTCGAGTGCGTTGTCATTGACCGTTAATGAGCTCACTTCGGCGCCGTAATACCACGTTAGATCTTCCCATTCCCAGCCGGAGCCATATTGTGAACCAGTGAAGTAACTCTCGTCCCCGATCAAATCGCCGTCGACACGCTTAACTCCTGCGGCGACTATTTTGGCGGCTAGATCGTTAATTGCCTTGAAGTAGTCACCATTGTTGAAACGTGCCGCCAGCGACGGATCGCCACGCCCGAAGATAATCAGATCGCCACGCACAGAGCCAGAGGCGTCAAGTTTCGCAGTCGCATAGACAGAGGTGGTAAAGCGAAAGTCTGGCGACAGACGATCGAGAGCAGTGGCAACTGTATAAAGTTTCATGTTCGAGGCGGGCCTGAGGAGTTTCGCACTGTTTTCTTCAAACAAAACACGACCCGTATCCAGTGAAACGACCTTAACACCAACCATAGCCGGGGAGAGTTCCGGCTTGCGCAGAATGTCAGTAATTCGGCTTTGAAGTTCAGCGAGACTCTTCGTCGGATTCGAGGTTTTCGGCCCGGAACTGACCGGCGTTGCTGAAGTGGCTGGCGCTGCAACAGGAGACTGCGAAGGTAATCCAACTGGAGGAGGCGGCGGTGTTGGCGAAGGGCTTGCAGTTGCGGTCGTAGATCTTCGATCGCGTTGTGCGGTTGCAGTCAGATTCGCAACCGGGATCGTCGCAAGCAGAACAAGTAATGCAAGGAATGATCTTTTATTCATAATGACTTTCGGCCGCAGATGAACGCAGATGACACTGATAAAAGAACAGACATCGATAACGCTTTTTATTCTGATCTGCGTCACCGGCGTTAGTCTGCGGCCCGTTCTCTTGTGTGGGTGCTCTTGGTCTTAACCTTCGCCATCAATTGTGCGAATCGCGGGTCGCTCCGCAATCCTTCCCAATTCGGATCGGTTTCAAAGCATGGCCGGTTCTCATTGCCCAGTGCAATGCTGCGTTCGAACCATTGAAACGCTTCGTCAGAGCAGCCCTCGAGGGCGTAAACCGACGCAATCGAGTAGGCGATGTCGGCATCAACCTCGCCGTTGCGCTTCACGTCATCAGTTAGTTGCGCGAGCGCGTCGTCGTGTTTTCCCTGAGCACTGAAGAACATGCCCATGAACGGCCGTACACCGTGCATGTTTGGATGCTTGCTCACAACCTGTTGCATCAACTCAGAAGCCGCATCAGTTTTTCCCGTGTAATAGAGCGCGAGTGCTCTAAACGTCTTTACCAGTGGGTTCTCTGGTTCCCCCGCATTGTCGAGTTGACGAAATGCTTCGTCAAACTGGCCCATGTACATGTAGACAAGGGCTCGATTGAAACTGGCAACCACGTGCGCAGCCGGATCGAGTCGCACCAGGCGATCATACGTACGAAGCGCGCGACCATATTCGCCATCAAGGCGATGCAAGGTAGCCTTAACGAAATGGACCACAGCTTCACTCGGCGCTTCCCTGCGCGTGCGGTTCACTTCGTCACGCGCCTTTTGCTTCTCACCGCGCCAGAGATAGATAAACACCATCAACATACGCGCCTCGAACAGACGCGGATCAAGCGCGAGTGCTTTATTGAAGGCGACTTCGGCGCGTTCATAGTCTTCATGGCCACCGAAGCCTTTGAAAACTCGATTTACATAACATGCGCCAAGCCCGTCATGCGCTTGCGCAAAATTAGGATCGAGGCGAATCGCATTTTCGAAGTGTTCGATCGCCTGCGCGCAATCGTCGGGCGACGTTGTGCGAAAGATGAACCGCGCGAAAAGATCTCGACCACGCAGATACTCCTCGTACGCGGTCGCATTTTGTGTCGCAGTCTTTGCGATGCCAACTTGTTCTGCAGGCGTCAACTCAAGACGTAATCCATCGACAATCTGTTGGGCGATCGTGTCCTGGAGTTGAATGATGTCAGATGTGGCCGTGTCGATCCGATCGCTCCAAAGGATGTCTCCTGACGCGACGTCAAGAAGTTGCGCAGTGACGCGGAAGTGTTCCCCGGAGTGAAGAAATCCGGCAGTCAGCACGGCGCCCACGTTCAACTCTTCGCCAATCTCGCGTGGATCTCGTTGCTGCCCCTGGTACCTCGCTATCACTGACGAAGGACGCACAACTAAAGATCTCACGCGTGCAAGTTCGGTGATGACTGCATCAGCGAGCGAGAACTCGTAGAACGCCGCCGAGGGATCGTTTGCCAGGTTACGAAAACACAGAATTGCCAGGCTCTTCTTATCAGCATCCGCAACCGTAGTAGTCGGTGTTTCGTGGATGCCGGCTTTCGAAGATGTCGATATGTTGGGTGCAGTCGTTAACGTATCGCGCCTGCCACCGGTTAACCAGCGGACGACGCGCGAGACGGGGTTCTTTCCCCCCAGATGTCGCGGTGGTTCAGGAGAAACATCTGCTGCGGTTTCGCCGCCAGCGACTTGTTGCATAACCGCACGCAACTCGTCGCGGAAGTCTTCCATCTTCTGGAAACGGTCTTTTGGTTCTTTCTCCAACGCGCGATCGACTGCTTGCTGAAGGCGTGGAGGAATCGGACTATTGCGCAATTCGCCTATTGGCTTTGGCGCATCGTGAAGAACTGCATGACGAACGTCGATAGTCGTCTTCCCACGAAACGGCCAGGTGCCGGTCAACATCTCGTAGATCAGAACGCCGGTGGAAAAAATATCAGCTCGCTTATCGACGCGGTCGCCGCGTGCTTGTTCTGGTGCAGCATAAGTCGCCGTTCCGTAAGGCACACCTACTTCGGTTAGTTCTGTGCGATGCAGACCAGTAGTAGCGGCTTCAGTTTCGTCGAGCAGCTTCGCGAGACCGAAATCGAGGACCTTCACTTGACCGGAAGACGTGACCATCACGTTTCCGGACTTGATATCGCGATGAATGATGCCGCGGTTGTGCGCCACGGTGAGTGCATCAGCCACTTGCAAGGCAATTGATAGAGTCGTCTTTAGTTCGAGGGGGCGACCATTCACCAGCTGTCTCACGTTCTTTCCCTCGACGTGTTGCATCGCGATAAAGTGAACGCCTTCAAGCTCATCAAGATCGAAGATCGTGCAGATGTTGGGATGGTCCAACGACGAGGCGAGTCGAGCCTCACGCTCGAAGCGCTTGAGGTTGGCTTCCTTTGCAGTCAGCTCCGGGGGCAGCACTTTGATAACTACCGTGCGTCCGAGTTTTGTGTCGGTGGCTTTGTAGACAGTACCCTGCCCGCCGACGCCAAGTTTTTCGGTGATGCGGTAGTTTCGAAGAGTTTTGCCTATCATGACGAGGAATTCAGCCGCAGATTTTCACAGATAACACAGATCAGAATAGTTAGCGCGTTAATCAGTTTCATTCAGATCGGTGTTCATTTGTGTAAATCTGCGGCTCATAAAACTCTGCGGTCAGTCTTCGAACGTCGAGATCAGTTCGTCCGGACTGACCGTCGCTGTTCCAACCTTGCCTACAACAATTCCTGCTGCCTGGTTCGCAAATGTCGCCGCTTCAAGCATCGTTGCACCTGCGGCAAGTGCGGCTGCGAGCGCAGCGATAACGGTGTCGCCTGCGCCGGTGACGTCGTAAACTTCGCGTGCCGCTGTCTTCACGTAAATAGGATCGCTATCGGTTTCCAACAACATCATACCGCGCGCGCCGCGCGTGATGAGCACCGCATCACAATTCAAATCAGCGCGAATGCGCTTAGCGGCAAGATGCAAACCAGCGTCTGAATCTTCTTCACTGTTGCTCATGCGTAAAGCTTCAAAATGATTCGGCGTGATTAGCGTCGCTGGCCGGTACGATTTGAAGTTTCGCAGTTTTGGATCGATCAAAACCGGAATTCGTTTGTACGCGAGTGGTAAAATAGTTTCGAGAATTCTCGGTGTTACCGCGCCTTTGTCGTAGTCAGACACAACCAGCGCATCAGCGCGCGGGACCTCGGCTTGCAATCGCTCGATCACCATATCTTCGATGCGTGAATCGACCGGCGCGCGCGACTCGCGATCAGTGCGGACGACAGGCTGGCTGTGCGCGATGATTCGCGTCTTGAGCGTCGTGGGACGAGATTCGTCGCTGACCAGGTTACCGTCTTGCGAAGTCATTTGGCTGAGAGTCGAACGAAGTTGTTCACCTGCCCGATCTTTTCCAACCACGCCGGTTACGGAGGCGCACGCCCCAAGTGAAATCACATTAGCCAGGACGTTTGCAGCACCACCGAGGTGAACGGATTCGCGTTGCACATCGACGACGGGAATCGGCGCTTCGGGAGAAATACGCGTGACGTCGCCCCAAACGAATTCATCAAGCATCACGTCGCCGAGCACAAGGATGTTTCGCCCGCCGATTGCGTTCAGGATTTCTTTCGCGCGTTGTTTAGTTAATTGAATCAAGAGAACAGTCAGCCACAGATTTGCACAGATAAACGCAAATCAGCAGATTAAACCTTAATCAGAAACCCACAAGCCTTCAATAAGCTGTCAGATCTGTGCTCATCTGTGCAAATCCGCGGCTTATTATCTTTTCGCGGCAAGCAGTCGTTCAATCGCTGACGTCACACGTGCAACTGGAACGCGCAAAATACACTCAGGCTCGGGAAACTTCTCGCAGAAATAGCCATGACAAGGTTGGCAGGGCATCTCCTCAAACACGACTTCAGCAGGTGCGCTGTTCCACGGTCGCCAATGCGCGATGTTTGAAGAACCGAACACCACGACCGAAGGCGTGCCAACAGCAGCGGCAATGTGCGCAATGCCACTATCGTTGCCAACGAACAATTCGGCACGAGACGCTAGCGCGCTGACCTCCGGGAGCAACACATCACACGCCACGATTCGAGACTCCGCAGTCGAGATTAACTCATTCAATACATCGACCTGGTTTGGTCCAGCAATGGCGACGGCAGCGATCCCTTTAGCAGCGAGATAGTCAGCTACTTTCGCAAAATTACCTGCGGCCCACTGTTTTGTCGCAAATGCAGCAGCCGGATGGATCAGCGCAAACTTCTTATCGATCAATCCCGCCGCAGTCAGAATCTGGTTGATACGCGCTTCCGCCTCTCGTGTGACCGCTAATCTTGTTGGCGGCCGATCGGTTACAGGAACGCCTGTCCAACCGAGTAAGGCGAGTTGCTGCTCTACCGAGTGTGTCTTCTGCTGACCCCAAAGCAAAAGAGGCGACGGCGCCTGGTGGTTGTGCAGTTGCGAGTACTGATACGAAGCGTAGCCGACACGATGGCGTGCGCCAGTTGCTCGAGTCAAAAACGTTGCGGTTGTTCCGCCATGCAGGTTGTAGACAACGTCGTAATGCCGGCTGCGTATCTCATGCGCCACACGTGCCCTTCCCGATAAGCTACCGCGTTCAAAAGTGATGACTCGGTTGATGAACGGATGCTCGGCAAGTACCGGCGCGACCCAATCTTCAACAACAACGTCGATTTCAGTGTCGTCGGGCAAAAACCGTCGCAAGGCGTGAATTGACGGTGTCGACAAGACGGTGTCGCCGATTGATCGCAAACGAATTAATAGAACTCGTTTGACCGTATTCCAATTCCAGCGCGCGGGTCCTAGAGACGCTGGAGCATCGTCACCAATCGACGCGGCGCTATCCGGCTGTCGTGATGGCTCCTCGACCATATCCTGAAAATCTACTGCTCGATCTTGGCCTCGTCGACGAGCATGACTGGAATGTCGTCACGAATGGGATAGACGCGTTTACACTCGACGCACTTCAATCCGCTTTTGTCGGGTTTCAACTCAACCTTGGCTTTGCATGCCGGGCAG
>DATJKB010000291.1:0-6721 GCA_035491875.1 Pyrinomonadaceae bacterium
GTCACCAACTTCGTCTTGTTTCTTATAGAACTCTCCCGGCTTTAAATGCTCTCGCACCAGAGCAATCACCTGACTCCGAACGTCGTACCCTTCGATGGTGTGAACGTTCAGGCGATTCAAAAACGATTCGGTCGGACCAACGCCTGCCTCTTCGTGGCCTCTCGATCTCCAACGACCCTCCAGGAATGCAGTTGTTGGAGGCTTTCCAAAATCGTGGGCGACTGCCGCAAGCATCACAGTCACTCTTCTCGGATACGAAAGATTTTCAATCAACTCGTGCGCCCGATCTATCGTCAACAAAGTGTGAATGAACACATCTCCTTCTGGATGCCACTCGGGATCTTGCGGCACATCGATTAAGGAAGCGATCTCCGGAAAAAGTTGCTCTAAAGCAGTCAGCTTCTGCAACCATTGGAAGCCAAGCGACGGACGGTCAGCCAGCAACAGAAGCTTTTCAATTTCTCCCCATATTCGTTCGGGGGGCAGATCGCTTAGATCGATCTGGCGACACAAGGCGACCGTCGCTTCATCAATCTGAAATTGAAACCGGGCGGCAAACTGCGCGGCACGCAACACTCGCAGGCTGTCTTCAACGAATGTGTCGGACGATACGGCTCGCAGAACGCCGTTTTTCAAATCACCTGATCCACGAAAAGGATCAATCAATTCACCGGTCAATGGATCTTGCAGAATCGCATTAACTGTGAAATCGCGTCGGAGCGAGGCCTCCTCGACGCTCATTGTTGGATCGCCATCGATTACAAACGCACGGTGTCCGCGTCCGCTCTTGCGCTCGCGGCGAGGAAGAGAAACATCCAGATCAGATCCGATCTTGTAAACCGTGAAAGCCTCGCCCACGACGTTGACCGATCCAAATCGATCGAGTAGCGCGCGCAACGTCGCAGGCTCTAAGCCATAGACTTCCAAATCCCAATCCTTCGGCTGAATACCCATCAACGGGTCGCGCACACATCCGCCGACGAGGAACGCGCGACCACCCGCCGCGCGAACCGCCTTTGCGAGATCAATTACCTTGTCTGGAACCGGAGGCAATTAGTCGTGATCGTCTGGAAGCTCTGTTTGGATCTTTTCGTGGCCTGAAAAAGACTCGAAGTTATCGGGCGAGTCAATCAGAACTTGTACTCCGCGCGTCGACGGCAAACACCCGATAACTTGAACGCGATCGATTTGCGTCAGGTCGCTTCCAGCAGCGTGCCAGATCTTCACCCAGAAAGTTCGAGTCTGTCCGTGAATAGAAAATGTCGATCCATCGAGCATTATTGGAACTGGTTCGGCGATAGTTCCCGAACGCAGCACATGCAGAAGCTCTGGAATCCACGGCCGGAACTTCTCAAACTGAAGAATTACGGCGCTGTCATCGACGGACGCTGGCGGCAAGTCAACTGGGTCACCCGATTCCAACAACAAGCGGGTCTCTGTTTGCTGATTTCGTTTTTTTACTACGGGCATGATTCTTTAGTTTCGAGTTATAAGTTGTCAGTTTCAAGTTTGTGCTTCTCAGTAGGGTTTTTGACTTGAAACTTACAACTTGTAACTCGAAACTTGTAACTCGAAACTACTCCTTCAGTCGATTCTGCAAGTGTTCCGCGAGATCGCTTACCTTGATCCTATCCTGTTCCCACGTGTCGCGATCGCGCACTGTCACTGCTTCATCTTCCAACGATTGATGGTCGACCGTCACGCAAAACGGCGTTCCGATCTCGTCCTGCCGCGCATAAAGTTTTCCTATGCCACCGGTGTCGTCGTAAACAGCGCGCAGCACTGGTTGCAGAGAACGCTTGATCGCCTTCGCCATACCAACGATTTCCGGTTTGTTCTTCGCCAGCGGGAGTATGGCTGCTTTGATCGGCGCGAGTTTAGGCGAAAGCTTCAGAATTACCCGCATTTCACCTTTATCGTTTGTCTTCTCCGAATATGCATCCATCAAGACTGCGAGCACAGTTCTGTTGACGCCCGCGGCAGGCTCAATCACGTGCGGATAGAATCGTTGCTTCGTCGCTTCATCGAAGTAGGAAAGGTCCTCTGTCGAATCGGGGTTCAGACGAACTCCTTCACCGTCCACCGCTTTGCTCGAGTGTGATCGCAGATCAAAGTCTGTTCGATAAGCAATACCCATTAACTCTTCCCACTGTCTGGGTTCCTCGGGCCGTTCGGGAAAATACCGATACATGATATCGACCGTGCGCTTCGAATAGTGGGCGAGCTCATCGGGCGGCACCTCATGCAACTGTAAATTGTCGCTGCTGATTCCCAGGCCTTTGAACCATTCGAGATATTGTTCGACCCACTCATCCACAAGTTTCAGATGTTCGGCGTCGGGCTTTACGAAATACTCCATCTCCATCTGTTCGAATTCGCGTGTGCGCAGGATAAAGTTGCCAGGAGTAATCTCATTGCGAAACGACTTGCCGATCTGCGCGATACCAAACGGGACCTTGCGGCGCATCGCGGTCTGGACATTCAGGAAATTGATGAAGATTCCCTGCGCAGTTTCGGGTCGTAGATACGCAAGTGCCGTCGGATCATCTTCCACGGCAGCAGCTCCAAGCGTCGTGCGAAACATCATGTTGAAAGCACGCGGTTCGGTCAGATCCGTCGACTCGCAATTGGGACACTTAACGCGTTTCTGCCGGATGAGCTCAGCTACATCGGATCCTGTTACCTCCACCGGTAACTCAAGCTTGTCGGCCCGCAAACGAGTCTTGCATTCACGACAGTCAACCAGCGGATCGTGAAATGTCGCTTCATGACCGGAGTATTGCCAGACCAACCGATTGAGAATGATCGACGAATCAACCCCTTCGATGTCATCGCGCTCGTAGACAATCCAGCGCCACCACTCCTGCTTCACATTATTGCAGAGCTCTACGCCCAGGGGCCCGTAGTCCCACGCGCTGCCAAGTCCTCCGTAAACTTCGGAAGACGGAAAGACAAAACCCCGCCGCTTGGCGAGAGAAACAATAGTGTCGATGTTTGGTGCGGGCACAGTGTTAGCCGAAAACTCGTGGTGATTTATAAAGCTGGAATAGTAGAAGAGGCGGCGGGAAAAGACAAAACAAGGATGAAGGATGAGAAAGAAAGACGGGGAGACGCGGGGACAGGGAGACGCGGGGACATCCCGTCACCGCGTCCCCGTGTCTCCCTGTCACCTCTTCTTCATTCTTTCAACCCTCATCCTCATTTAGACGGTGTCGATATGTTCACATCAATCTTCTGTGTGCCACCGCCTCCAAACAGGCGACCCCTGTAAACGAACAACAGGACCAACACGATGATTACAAAGATCGCAACGATCGCGACCACACCTGCACTGCCCCCACCACCACCACCGCCATTGTCGTCGGCCATTCGTAGCTCCTTATCGACTCTAGTATTTTGGGAGGGGGCAATAAAAACTCAGAGGGGATGAAGGATTGTTACCACACGCGAGGGAGGAGGTCAATCACCAACACAAAGACAAAGGAGACAAGAGCTCTCGCTCCTGTCTCCCTTTCTACCCCCTTGCTCGAAATTGTTAACCGCGACGTCGACGAGTGGGTGTTGGCTTCGATGGCCTGACCTCGTTCGGTTGGACCGTCGGTGAAGGTTGTGGCGTTGTTGCACCTCGCGGCACGATCCAAACCTCAACGCAATCCTCTTCGCGATAACCTCCGTTAACCAAAATGATCCGTGATGCGTCGATACCACGCTGTGCCACGAGATAGTCTCGCGCTCTTGCTAACAGTCGATCGGCTTGTCCGACCACACTCGTCCGTCCACCATAAGCAAATACGTAGGTAGTCGTCGTTGGATCGTTCTGCAGTTCGACTGCGAGATTATCCAACCGTGCTTTCAGATCGTCGTACGAACAACTGCAGCACGTATCAAATTCACGTCCCACGATGACTCGTTTCTCAGGTGGCGGAACATTAGTCACCGCTTGTGCGGTCTGTCGACACATTGCATCGCCGGATCCGTCGTCAACCACCAGTGTTGCAGTTATGCGTTGACCGGCAAGGCCCGTGGAGTCGACCGTCATCGTCGGCGTTCCTTGTCCACTCAGGATCCGAGCGTTAGACGGACTGACGGTCCACGTATAGTTCAGGCCCGCAGCTCCGCTGTATGAAACATCCGGGCTGTAAGTGATGATCTCGCCCTCAACAACCTGCGACGGTGCAGAGACGTTGACCGGGTACGGACATGGCGATTTCGCCAGCGGCGGACTTGGCCGATAGTTAAGCGCGATGCACTTGATGCGTCCGGCCGGTAGATCGATCTCGCGTAACCACTGTTGACCGTCCGGCATTCTGACTACGACGGTGTGGACACCGGGCTCGAGATCAATTGAGCGATAGTCGGTCAACGTTTCACCGTGATTTCTTCCATCAATAGTGATCGGAAGACCAGCTGGATTGGAAAGAATCTTGATCGTGCCGTACTTCGCTTTCTTTGGCCTGGCGTGAACCGTCGTGGAAGACGCGACGGCGCAGAAACCGACAGCAATCAGCGTGGCGAAAACAACCTGTCCAAACTTCCAATACTTGTTGGTGGATTGCGACATTGGCCTATGCCTCCTCCTTCGTCGCGCGAATCCGGGCCGCCAGCTGTGAGCGCGCATATCGTCTTCGTAATGTCGCACCAAACGCTGCGAGTCCGGTACCAAACAAGAGTAACGATCCCGGTTCAGGAGTCGGGGTCGGCACGGACCTCGGTTCCACAGAAGGGGGCCTGGGTGTTGGCGTTGGCGACGGTGTGTCGCAGTCAGCGCAACCCTCATCAATAAAGAAAAACGGAATTGCCCCTAAGAACAGCAGCGGCCACTTCGGCCAACCACCACCTGCAACGAAAATGTCACCGCAGTCACAAACGGTTCCTTCAACATCGCCCTGGGCGATAACGTCGATCTTCTGTGGATCCTGATCAATTGTCACGCCCGCGAAGAGTGAATCTGGTTCCTCGATATTCAATGGCGAGGCTGGCGACGAAGAAGTTTGAGAGACGCCGCGAAGGCGAAGATCCGGAGAATTCTGGTAATTACTCAGCACTTGGACGACGTCACGGATGACGATCGGCGCTGCGTATGTCGGCACGCCCGTCAACAGCAATATGCTGAGTAGCGCAGCGACAGAGCGGAATGCTCGATTCGTCATGTGGCGGAATCTCCTCTTCGTGATTTCCCTAGTCGTAGGAAAATCTTGCCTTGGTCTAACTTATTCGAGACCGGTATTGACTGCTTTCGCAGGTGGCAACGAACGGCTTCAGTAGTGATAAAAGGAGATGTTGAATGAGGTGTCTATTCCAGCTTTTCAGGGCGGAACCGAGGGAAAACGTCAACAAAAGCGGAGGTTTGTGTGAGCAAACCTCCGCTGGTCTACCTTGTCATTATTGGCCCAAGTACTGCCAAACTTGTTTTACTCTACATCACTCGCGCTTGCGGCCTCGGCTTTCCGGCTTTCATCGCGCAAAACTGCTTTCCGCGACAGCTTGATCTTGTTTCCTTCACGACCGATGCACTTCACTAAGATCTGCTGACCTTCTTTGAGTTCATCGCGCACGTCTTTCACGCGTCGATCGGCAATCTCCGATATGTGCAATAGACCGTCAGTTCCAGGGAAAATTTCTACAAAAGCACCGAAATCGACGATGCGCGAAACCGTTCCCAGGTACGTTTGGCCCACCTCGGCCTCGGCGGTTATTCCTTTGATACGGTTGATAGCTGCCTCGGCAGCTTCTCCGCTGCTGGTCGCGATGGAGATCGTTCCATCGTCGGACACATCGATCTTTGCGCCGGTTTCTTCAACCAGAGATCTGATGACTTTTCCGCCTGGTCCAATAACGTCGCGTATCTTGTCGGGATTGATTTTGATCTGGATTATTCGCGGGGCATACTGCGAGATATTCTCGCGCGGCTGCTCAATCGTTTTCTCCATTACTCCGAGAATGTAGAGGCGACCCTTCTTCGCCTGCTCCAGCGCCTCAGCCATGATCTGAGCGTTAATGCCGGCAATCTTGATGTCCATCTGGAGCGCGGTGATTCCATTCTTCGTGCCGGCAACTTTGAAGTCCATGTCGCCATAGTGATCTTCGGCTCCGGCGATATCCGTCAGGATCGCGTATTTGTTCCCTTCCATAACGAGGCCCATTGCGACACCCGCGACGGGTGCTTTCAAAGGAACGCCGGCATCCAATAACGACAGTGTGCCGCCGCACACACTCGCCATGGACGACGAGCCGTTTGATTCTGTGATGTCCGACACGATTCGAAGCGTGTACGGAAAGTCAGCGTCGTCCGGCAAAACTGTTTCCAAAGCTCGACGAGCGAGCGCGCCATGACCTATCTCGCGTCTGCTTGAAGAACCAAACCTGCCAACTTCGCCAACTGAGTACTGCGGAAAGTTGTAGTGAAGAAGGAAACGGCGTTTCACTTCGCCCTTCTCGAGGTCGTCCATGAATTGCTCGTCTTCTTTGGTTCCGAGCGTCGTCGAAACCAGCGCCTGCGTTTCACCGCGGGTGAACAAAGCTGAGCCGTGCACTCGCGGCAGCCAGCCGACTTCACATGTAATCGGACGAATTTCCGAGAAGCGGCGCCCATCAGGCCGTCGTCGTTTGTTGAGGATGTCGTCGCGGAAGATGGTCTCTTTTAGTTGATCGAATATCGTTTTCGCCATCAGTCGCCGCTCTGGCTGATCTTCGGGATACGATTCGACCGTTTCTTTCTTCA
>DATJKB010000292.1:0-5653 GCA_035491875.1 Pyrinomonadaceae bacterium
ATTCCTGACGAAGCACCGGTGATCAGCACCACCTTGTTGTCCCAATAACTCAACTCTTTGGAGTGCGCCGACCTGTCGGCGCTTTGGTTAGCGTTTTTGAAAAGCGGCGACAGGTCGCCGCACTCCAAAATCACACACGAAAGATCATCGGCATGATCACTGGTTTAGAGCCGGTCTGTTTTTGGATAAAGCGCTTCAGCTCAACACGCAGATGCTCTTTGAGTAGTGAATCGTCCTCCATGGTCTGACGTGACGCTCCGGCTAAGGCAGCTATTACAACCTGAAGCGCTTCCTTCGACAGGTCGCGACCGTTCGTTTCATTCTCGCTGCCCACTTGGCCAAGGTGCACACCATTCGAACTGAAACCACGAACTCCCCTCGCGACAATTCGAGGATTGCCAACTAACTCGCCAGTGTCGCTCTTGATCGTCACGGCTAGCGTGATGGTTCCCTCGTAAGCGAGTTGCTTCCGTTCCCGCACCAGTTCGCTCGAGATCTCTTCGAAGCCCGAATCGTCGATAAACGTTCGACCAACCTCGCGCTTGTCGATCACTGCCGCACGTTCACCATCGAACTCGAGCACATCACCGTTCTCGATCAGAATGATGTTGTCTTCGCTATAACCGAGATGGTTTTTCACAAACTCTTTGTGTCGAAAGAGCATGCGATACTCGCCGTGAATCGGAACGACATACTTGGGACGCACGGCTTCCGTCAGAATCCGAATGTCTTCTTGCGATGCGTGACCGCTTACGTGAATAAGTCGACGCTTCTCCTCAATGATGTTTGCGCCACGCTTGTAGATGAAACCAATCATGCGGGAAATCACTCGTTCATTGCCTGGAATGATCCGCGCCGATAGAACCACCGTGTCGCCTTCGTCAACCGTCAGTCCTTTGTAACTTTGCGTGGCCATTTGCGAAAGTGCCGCGCGAGATTCGCCTTGTGAGCCAGTTACAAGAAACACAATCTCGTCGTCGCTCATTAGCTTGGCCTGATTGAGCGACACGAGTAATCCATCGGGTATATCCAAATAGCCGAGTCGATCTGCCACTTCGACATTCTTCTGCATGGACCTACCCAATACGCAAACATGGCGGTGAAATTGTTGCGAGACGTCGAGAACGATCTGTAAGCGGTGAATCGATGAAGCAAACGCGGCAACGATGATTCGACCTTTCGCTTCGGCAAAGATCTCTTCGAAGGCCGGAATGACCGCACGTTCCGATGGAGTCCGTCCTGGAACGGTCGCGTTTGTCGAGTCAGACAAAAGCGCCAGCACACCTTCCTTACCGTATCGCCTGAAGGAGCGAAGATCGATTGGCTCGCCTATTACCGGAGTTTCGTCAACTTTGTAATCGCCTGTATGAATCACTGTGCCGACGGGAGTTCTAATGGCCAACGAGAAACAGTCGACCAACGAATGCGAGACTCGGATGAACTCGATGGTGAAAAAGCCGAGTTCGACGATGTCGCGTGGTTCGACGCGATGCAGCAAAACGTCTCCCGTTAAGTCGTGCTCTTCGAGTTTGCTCTCAGCGAGGCCGGCGGTGAAATGGGAACAGTAAACCGGAACGTTGAATTTTTTTAGGATGTAAGGAAGCGCGCCGAGGTGATCTTCATGACCGTGAGTAAGGATGATGGCGGTGATGTCGTCGCGATAGGGTTCGAGAAACTCGAAGTTTGGAATAGAGACGTCGACGCCGTACGCGGTCTCCTCAGGGAAGCCCATACCGGCGTCGAGAATAATCATCTCGTCGCCGTATCGCACAGCCATGCAATTCATCCCAAACTCGCCGATACCGCCGAGTGGAATGATCTCTAGAACACTAGCCATAATCGTTGGTAAATCCGGTAGCGAATCAAGCGAGGCAGTATAGCATGCGGACTGGAACCACACGCGTCTCGCGTGCTTTGAGTACCGGTTGCATTTCAGTTTTTAATGTAAAGTTCACCGTCCAAAAACCCGGCGCTCAACTTTCGGCGGAACAACTCAACGTCACATAAATGCAGTTCGGAAGGGTGGTTTACCCCCGCTCAAGATCGACCTCGCTCAATGTTGGATCTAGGGATTCTTGAGCGGGGGTAAACCACCCTTCCGAACTGCATTTGTCGCCGCTTGAGTCATACCCATGAGCTCGAGCGATGATGTTTTTGTACGTTGAAAATTGAACCGATACTTGATCGACTGTGATTGACAAGCCTCGCTGCGCAGTTTACAAGAGCGACGTAATCTTCCCCGGATACTCCTTAAAGGGTTTTTCACATCGACATGTTCAAAATCGCTTCAATACTTTTGCTGTTCATGCTGTGCGCGTCGTTTGCAGTGGCGGCGCAGCCAGAAACGATGCGCGTTGATTATTACCACACCGGCGACGTAAAGACGGAGGTCTTCAGTCTCGACCGTGTAGTTATCGAACCGCTTCCGTGGCCCGGAAACCTTTCGCAATCGATCGACAAGAGCAACTACGGAAAGTATTTTTTCGAGGTCCGCGATCAAAAGACCAAGAACCTTCTCTATTCACGAGGCTTTGCTTCGATCTATGGCGAATGGGAGACAACCGATGAAGCAAAGACGATGACGCGCACCTTCCAGGAGTCATTTCGCTTCCCTGCTCCCACATCAACATTTGAAATCGTTCTCAAGAAGCGCGATGCAAAGAACGTATTCCATGACGTCTGGACCACCACTATCGATCCACAGAATCAATTCGTCGATCGATCAAAGCCGGCTCCGCCTGCACCAATCCTCGCAATTCAGAAAGCCGGCGATCCTGAAACAAAAGTTGACTTTCTGATCCTGGGTGATGGCTATACCGCCGCCGAAGCTAAGAAATTTGAGGCAGATGCGAAGCGACTGACTGAAGTTCTCTTCTCGACATCGCCATTTAAGGAGAAGCGGAACCGATTTAATGTGTGGGCCATTGCCCCGCCTGCCGCTGAATCAGGAATCTCGCGACCGTCGACAGGTATCTATCGGGACTCACCTTTGGGAGCGACGTACGATGCTTTCGGCTCTGAAAGATATGTTCTCAGCTTCGACAACCGCGCGTTGCGAAAGACTGCGCAGTTTGCGCCTTACGAGTTCATCGAGATCCTGGCGAACAACCGCACTTACGGGGGCGGCGGCATCTTTAATCTCTACAGCACTGTCGCTTCCGACAATGCGTTTGCCAACTATGTGTTCGTTCATGAATTCGGCCATCACTTTGCTGGTTTGGCAGACGAGTACTACACCTCTTCAGTGGCTTACGCGCCTGCGGCGGATCGCGTCGAACCCTGGGAGCCAAACGTAACGGCTCTTCTGGAGGTCAGCACCTTAAAGTGGCGAGACTTGGTGTCGCCGTTTGCTAATGTCACGCCAATTCCGACGCCGTGGAACAAGGAGGCGTTTGAAACTTACTCGCGCGAGATTCAGAAACGTCGGGCACAATTGCGAAAAGACAAACGCCCGGAGGAGGAAATGGAGGCACTTTTCAGAGAAGAGCTCGCGCACGAGAAAGAGATGTTTGCCAAAGAGAAGCACGCGGACCAGGTTGGTGCATTTGAGGGCGCGATGTATGAAGCGCGCGGATACTATCGACCAGAAATCGACTGCATCATGTTTTCGCGCACCGACAAGTTTTGCAAAGTGTGTAGACGAGCGATTGAAATGATCATTGCGATGTACTCGAAATGACGGGAGCACGAGCAGCAGGCAGGAGCAGGAAGAACAACGATCCACAAATAACAGGAAGACACTCGTCCTGGAAAGGTTCAAGGTTATTGGATTCCAGGTTGGAAAGGGTGGCTTGCCCCCGCTCAAGTTGCCTTATCACTCAAGGTTGATGGTAATGCGACTTGAGCTGGGGCAAGCCGCCCTTCCCAACTGCGATTTAACAACGTCTTCTATGATCACATTCTTCCGTCTGATTAATTCGATCGTTCTTTTGTTTCTGGTCCAAGGGTCAATGTTGATAGCGTTCGCCCAATCAGCTGCGCGTCTAGTCCCTCACAAGATCACACTCGCCAATGGCAAATCGTACACGCTTAATCTCGCCGAAGGTTATGAGATCAATGTCGCCGCGGAAGGACTCAAGCGGGTTCGATTCATGTCGCGCAGTCCGGACGATCGGATCTTCGTCACAGACATGTTCAACCTCACCGACAACAAAAAAGGAGCGGTCTACATCCTCGACAGTTTTGATAAGACTACTGGGCGCTTCAAGAAAGTCATTCCGTACCTAACGAATCTGCGAAATCCAAACAGCGTCGCGTTCTATCGAGACAGCAATAACAACGACTGGTTCTATCTGGCGCTAACAGATCGTTTGGTGCGATATCGATATCAAGCGGGCACTAACAAACCAACTGGTGAACCGGAATTGCTCGACACGTATCCCGATTACGGACTGTCGTACAAGTACGGAGGCTGGCATCTGACGCGTACGATTGCAGTCGGCGACAATGGAAAGATCTACGTGTCTGTTGGAAGCAGTTGCAATTCCTGCGAAGAGAAGGAAGAAGTTCGCGCAAGTGTCGTTGAGATGGATCCTGACGGAAAGAACAAACACTTCTTCGCGCGTGGCCTGCGCAATGCGGTGGGCCTTAAGTGGATCAATGGAACGTTGTACGCGTCGAACATGGGCGCCGATCACCTGGGACCAAATCGCCCAGCTGACACACTGACTGAAGTTCAGGCTAACGGAAACTATGGATGGCCCTATTGTTTTCAATCGGGCACACGAATTTTCACCGATCCGAAACTGAATCCCAACAGTTCTAAACTTGATTGTTCAAAAGTAGTAAGAGCCTTCGCAGCATTTCCCGCTCACAGTTCCCCGCTGGGATTTGAGTACTTCGATTCTAACTGGAACACTCCGCTTCGCGATTTGTTCCTGGTGGCGCTTCACGGCTCAACGACGAAGAGCCTGAAGCGCGGGTACAAAGTCGTAAGTGTCTCGCGGAGTGGTCGTCAGGAAGATTTTCTGACTGGCTTTATTCAGAATGGGATTATTCATGGCCGCCCTGCAGATATTTTTCGACTCAGCGAGGAGGCGTTTCTCATTACCGACGATCGTGCAGGGGTGGTTTATTACGTCTCGAAGTCGCGCTGATCGCCTGGGGGCTTGTCGCATGTGCGATTCTCTAGCATTAAGTTCGACGTGCAAAACAGTCAGCGCTCATCTTCACTGGAACAACTCAAGATAACCTAATCGCAGTTGGGAAGGGCGGTTTACCCCCGCTCAAGCTTCTATGACATTCAACGTTGTGTGTTATGGATATTGAGCGGGGGTAAACCGCCCTTCCTAACCTGCAATTCGTGAGCATGAGCGGTTTCAGTGAGCTTGAGTGCTGATCTTTTGTACCTCGCACTCTGCTCCGAGAACAGGGATTAGCGCATTTCGCGAAACGGCACCGAGTTTACCGTAGCGGCTCGTATGGTACTATCTCGCGAATCATGATTAGACCGTTTCGTGGGTTGCATCCGCAGATTCACGACACTGCGTATGTCGACCCGAGTGCGCAGGTAATTGGTGACGTCCACGTGGGTGAGGAAGCTTCGATCTGGTGTAACTGCACGGTTCGCGGAGACATTCACTTCATTCGCATCGGAGCGCGCGCGAACGTGCAGGACAACTCCGTGATTCATGTACGCAAGGGCACTCATCCG
>DATJKB010000293.1:0-9243 GCA_035491875.1 Pyrinomonadaceae bacterium
GACCATTTCCCTTCAAATGCACGACGCGCGGCGGCAACCGCTTTATCGATGTCGGCCTTGTCGGCTTCTGCAACTTCCGCTAACGGTTCGCCCGTCGCCGGGTTTGGCGTCTGAAAAGTCTTGCCTGACTCTGCATCGACCCATTGCCCATCGATAAAGAGTTGATATCTCTTCTGCTGACTGTTTTCGACAGCTTGTGCTGATGACATTCGACTACTCCTTGTATGAACTGGCTGATATTAGCTGCAGATTTTCGCGGATAAAACAGATTGGAATTAAGAACTGGCTAGAATCGCTGAACCGCTTCTTATTTATTCCAATCTATGTTCATCCGCGAAAACCTGTGGCTAACTATTGTTTGAAGACATACGCAGCGTCAGAGACACTACAACTCAGAAATCAGTGGTTCCCGCCAATAGTTGTCGTAGAACGAAAGGCAGAATCCCGCCGTGTTTGAAGTAATCGATTTCGATCGGAGTGTCGATTCGTAAAGTGATTGGTAGGTCATCAACGGCGCCGTTCAGACGACGGATGATCAGGGTGACATCCTGCCGCGGTTTTATTCCCTCTTCGATTCCAATCAGATCAAAAACTTCCGTTCCGTCCAGACCCAGTGATTGGGCGTCGGTGTTCTCTTTGAACTGACACGGCAACACGCCCATTCCCACCAGGTTACTCCGGTGGATTCGTTCGAAGCTCTCTGCAATGACCGCTTTAACTCCCAAAAGCCTTGTTCCCTTCGCGGCCCAATCGCGTGAACTGCCGGTGCCGTATTCCTGGCCGGCGATGATCACCAGCGGTACGCCCTGCTGCTGATACTTCATCGATGCGTCGTAGATACTGACTCGCTCACCGTCAGGTTGATGAATCGTGACGCCGCCTTCAACGCCCGGCACCATCAGATTCTTTATGCGCACGTTTGCAAAGGTCCCGCGGACCATTACTTCGTGATTGCCGCGTCTGGAGCCATAGCTATTGAAGTCCGCGATATCGACACCGCGCTCCTGCAAGTACAAACCAGCAGGCGACGATGCCTTTATCGCACCGGCAGGACTGATGTGATCTGTCGTCACTGAATCGCCGAAGATAGCCAATGGACGCGCACCATGGATGTTAGAGAGTGGCCCAAGCGCGCTGCTGAAGCCTTCGAAGTAGGGTGGCTCCCGAATGTATGTTGAATCAGGCTCCCATTGATAAACGTTACCAGTGGTTGTTGGAATCTCGTTCCACAGCGGATTCTTTTCCTCGAAGTCGCTGTACAAACGTCTATACGTCTCCGCATCAAACGCCTCGCGCATCAGATGGTTGATCTCCTGCACGCTGGGCCAGATGTCTTTTAGATAAACATCCTCGCCGTTGCGACCGCTACCTAACGGCTCTGACGACAGATCTAAATCAACTCGTCCGGCGAGAGCGAAAGCGACTACGAGCGGCGGACTCATCAGGAAGTTCGCTTTAATGTTTTGATGAACGCGTGCTTCGAAGTTTCGATTCCCGGAGAGCACTGAGGCTGCGATGATGTCGCGCTCAGTCACTACTTGTTCAATCGCTGGATCGAGTGGACCTGAGTTACCAATACAAGTCGTGCATCCGTAACCCACCAGATTGAAGCCGAGTTCATTGAGGTAAGGTTGTAGTCCAGTCTTTTCAAGGTATTCAGTAACCACGCGAGAGCCTGGCGCGAGTGAATTCTTCACGGTCGGACGAACGGTGAGGCCGCGTTCAACTGCCTTCTTCGCCAACAAACCCGCGGCAAGCATTACGCTAGGATTCGATGTGTTCGTGCACGAGGTGATCGCGGCGATTAGTACATCACCATGACCAACCAACGCATCGCCAGAAACAAATTCGTCCTCCGGGATTTCTGCCACGCGGTCTGGCGTTGGCCGGTTATTAACCATCTCGGTTTCAGTCCAAACGCTCGTGTTCTGGTGCGTGACATCGTTCACGACAACAGGCGGAATTGTTTCCGTTCGTTGTTCGCCACCGCCAGTTGTTAAATGTTGCCGGTCATGACCAATCTTGACGTGATAGCGAGTGCCGATTTCATCGTCAGTTTTCCCATAACCGCCCTCAGCAGTTGGCCGGCGAAGCAACTCCAGAAACTGTTCCTTTAGTTGCGGTAAATCGATTCTGTCCTGGGGTCGTTTTGGTCCAGCTACGCCTGGTTGAATTGAGTTTAGATCTAACTCATGCACCTGACTGTAATCACACTCACCGCCCTTCGGAATTCCAAACATTCCCTGGGCCTTGTAATAGCGGCGGACCATTTCAACGTGCTCTTCTGAACGACCAGTCGCAAGCAGGTACGCGCACGTCTCTTCATCAACCGGAAAGAAACCCATGGTGGCGCCATATTCAGGTGCCATGTTCGCGATCGTGGCGCGATCTGTCGCGGATAAACTCGACGCGCCTTCGCCATGAAATTCGACAAACTTTCCAACAACCTTTGCGCGCCGAAGCATTTCAGTAACTTTGAGAACTAGATCAGTAGCCGTAACGCCATCGCGGAGAGATCCGGTGAGGTGCACACCAACTACGTCCGGCGTTAAGAAGTAGACCGGCTGGCCCAACATCGCCGCCTCTGCTTCGATTCCACCAACGCCCCATCCGACAATGCCTAAGCCGTTAATCATCGTGGTGTGCGAATCGGTTCCGACTAACGTATCGGGGAAATAGACATTTCGATCCCAGACGGATTTCGCGAGGTATTCGAGATTCACCTGATGGCAAATGCCAATGCCCGGAGGTATTACTGAGAACCCATCAAACGCCTGCATGCCCCACTTCAAAAACTGATAGCGGGAGCGATTGCGTTTGAATTCCATTTCCATATTTCGCTGGAACGCTTCTTTAGTGCTGGCGAAATCAACTTGCACGGAGTGATCAATTACCAGATCCACCGGCACCAGCGGCTCGATAACACCGCTGTTTTTTCCCAACCGAGCAACCGCAGATCTCATCGCGGCCAGATCGACCAGCAGCGGCACTCCTGTAAAGTCCTGAAGAAGAACGCGAGCGACCACGAACGGAACTTCTTCAACACGCTCCGCACTCGGCTGCCAATTAGCTATCTCTTTTACGTCGTCTTCGGTGATTCGTGTGCCGTCGCAGTTTCGCAGAACCGATTCGAGAACGATGCGAATACTTACGGGCAAACGCGAGATTGGACCCACACCATCTTTTTCAAGCTGCGGCAATGAATAGAACCTACCTGAGGAGCCATTGCCTGTATCAAAGTCTTTGAGAGCGTTAAAGCGACTGTCTGCCATACGCGGGATCAAACCCTTTCTTTTCGGAACGCTTTAGCATATCCGACTTCGGTTTGTTGTTTGTTTTGTGGTTCAAATTGCAGTGTAAAGTCCGTAAAAGTGTTCGTCAAGCAAGGTGTTTGAAGGGGAGATGGCGCAGCTACTCTGTGCGCAACCTCCGCGCGTGCTCTGGTGAAGCAGAGCCACCCAAAACTGGATACTGTTTGTGGTTGTCGTGCCAAACATTCAACTACAGAACGGGAGCGAAGCGACCGATGTCCACGCACCCGAGCAAGCAATGCACCCTGAAATCGGTCGCTTCGCTCCCGTTCCGTAGTTGAATGTTTTCCATCAGTGTGTTTTCGTACGAGTTAGCATCGCCCTCTCATCTGGCAGAAGCAAGTTGCGTAAAAAACGAACGCTAACCTTTGCTACGCGGGTTTGCGCAGAGAGTTAGAACCGCAAACTGAATGGCTTGAAATCACAACAGGGCGAAGTTGGTTCGTCTTTGCAGCTTTGTTATAGTCTCGACAAAGATTCCCCCTAATTCTTGCGCTGTAAAACGATCACTGGAAGCGGGTGCGTTTTTTGGCACCCGGAGGAGTCGACATGCCGAAGAAGCACGCGGAAGATTTCGAATACCTGGCGAACAATCCAAACTACATCCCAGACCCGGAGATTGAAGAGTTTATGGAGGAAGAGATCTCGCGAGCTCCGAAGGATCCGGAATTACTTGCCCAGCGGTTGCGGAATAGCACCGCTGCCTCGCCTCGTGACGCAGGCGGAGATCTCGATGCCGACTGGGAGGACGTACAAGGCAGTGGCTCGGAGACGGTGGCAGGCGATAATCCCACACCTGATCAATCCCTCGTTGAGGAGAATGCACAAGCGATGGGTGTTAGCTTTGAAGACAACGAGGAATTGGAATTTGTCGAGAAGATTGAACGACGCGATCGCGAACGATTTGAATTAGAAGAAAGATCAAAAGCGACCGACGATATGATCTAAAACAGCTTTCGGCTATCTAATAAGATCGTCACCGGTCCATCGTTAACTAGTTCCACCTGCATCATTTTTCGGAAGCTGCCTGCTTGAACTAATTCAACCACCTCACGCGCCTTCGTCAAGAATCGTTCGTAAAGAGGTTCAGCTATCTCCGGTGATGCCGCATCACTCCATGACGGTCGCAAACCGCGCCGCACATCACCGTACAGTGTGAATTGAGAAACAACTAACAGCCCGCCGCTAACATCTTTCAGCGAACGGTTCATCTTCCCCTCTTCATCGTCAAAGATCCTCAAGGCGACGATCTTGTTGATGAGATACTCAACGTCTTCTTCCGTGTCATCGCGAGCGATGCCTAACAACACAACGAGACCTTTATTGATCTCGCCGACAACTTGTTGGTCCACTGTGACGTTTGCGCGCGTTACACGTTGAATTACGGCTCGCATGACTACAGAACACTTCCAGAGCCAGGAGGCTACTGAGCCACGAAGTGGTATTGGATTACTCCCATAACTCTAATGGGAGTTCCATTTATGATGGTTGGAGTAAACCGGGCGCCCTTAGCCGCTGATTCGCAGACCTTTCGCAGAACACCTGGTCCTGAGACAGCCTTCGCGCTTGCCACGTTCCCGCATTCATCAATTTCAACCTCTACAATTACCGTCCCACTCGCATGAGCTTTGCGCGCTTCATCAGGATAGGGTGGTCTCATCAGAGAAATAGCACGACCGTTTAGTACACCGCCTGACATCGGTGACGAGGCTGGTGCCCATTTTAGCAACGCCTCGATCCTTCTCGTCATCCCGTCTACTTCAGGCGTTTGTTTACCGCGACGCAACGCGCAATAGTGGCTAACCAATGACTGACGATCAGACACGGTGTCTTTTACAACTTCAAGGATGGAAATTACGCGCAAGATGAGGGCATTTCTTTGGGACGTCTTCCCCGCGCTGTTATAAATCTTGACGAGGTTATTAACGCTATCGAGGAATTGAGATGTCTGCTCGCCATAAACTTTCTCTTTTAAATCAATCGCCCTCTTCGCATAACCTTCTGCCTTGTCGTAATCGGCTACGCGCCAGCGCAGCGATGCCAGCATATCCAGTACTAAGCCCATGGTTTCGGTGAGCTCGCTGCCGCTTTCGTAAATGGTCAGCGCTGTTCGGAAGTGTTTTTCCCCTCGGTCAAAGTCTTCCTTCGCAACGTACAACACACCGAGATTAGAAAAAGACTCCGCAACCAAAGGATTTCGTTCTCCCAAAACACTCTGCCTCAGTTCGACGGCTCGCTGAGCCAACTGAATTGCCTCATCAAACTTTCGTGCACTGTGCAGCGCCAGCACGCGTTTCATTAACGTACTTGCTTCAGCCAACGAGGCTTTCTGTTCGGCTGTATGAGAACCTGGATTTGAGGATGGAGTTGGATTCTGAGCAGAGGTTTGCGCAGCAGCGATCAGGAAGAGTAACGCGCAAAAGGAGTTCGCAAGCGTTCGGGGCTTCGCTCTCACGATTTCTTTGGTGGTTTACTTGGCCTTATCTCAACACGACTGACGAGACTTCGATCAGAATGATGCAAGAGATCCATAACTGCTCTCGCGATGTCTTGTGGTTGCAATTGCCAGCTCTTACTTTCGTCTGGTTCATCGCCGCCGAATTCAGTATTCACTGATCCGGGCATGATGTAACTAACTTTAATGCCGTCGTGCCTGACTTCCTGCATCAACGCCTCACTAAACCCATTGAGTCCAAACTTAGACGCGTTGTATGCCGCCATATGTGGATGAGGGTTTGCGCCAGCAAGCGATGACATGTTGATGATGTAGCCACCTCCTCTTTTCTTCATCAAAGGAATCGCCTGGTGACAGCAATAAAAGACACCGAATACATTCGTTTCCAATACAGCGCGGAAATCTTCCGGGCTCATATCCTCAACAGTTGTAAAGATTCCGATACCGGCGTTATTGACGAGAATATCGATGCCGTCGAACGTTTGCATGGTGTGTTCGAAGAGAGCGGTTACCTCATCGTAATTCCTGACGTCGCAGACAGTACCCGTCGCCTCACCGCCATCGAGCTGGTTCAGATCGGAAACGGCTTTATGAAGTTCATCCTCACGACGGCCACATATCGACACGTTGACCCGCGCGTTTACAAGAGCCTCAGCAATCGCTCTGCCGATCCCTTTGCTCCCTCCAGTGACAATTGCAACCTTGCCGGTCAAATCCACGAGTCCGCTCCCGTCAGCCAACAGTTATTCCGTCAGGAGTGGCATGTTTATAGTCCATCGTCCACAGACATCCTTCGCGATTCGGCGCGGCGGAACTATTTACGAGTCATTAATCAGGCTTGGTCCGCCGCGCCGAATCGCGATGCTCTAGCTCTGATCTTTATCTAGAAACATCTCACTCCTACGGAGTGTGAACCTATCGCTTACGTTTGCAGCTTGGCCCTTAATCGCTCATTGACGATCTTCGGATTCGCTTTACCCTTCGAAGCTTTAATCACCTGCCCCACGAAGAACCCAAACAACGTCTCTTTTCCACCGCGGTAACTCTCCAGCTGCTGTAGGTTCGCAGCCATCACCTGATCGATCAGTGCATCGATCTCAGTGGTGTCGCTCAGTTGGACCAAACCCTGCTCTTCAATGATCGACTCAGCGGGCTTTCCCGTCTTAAACATTTCGACAAGCACATCTTTTCCTTGCTTGCCGCTGATCTTTTCCTCGTCAATCAATCTGAGCAGCGCAGCCAGCTGTTCCGGCGCAACGGGCGAGGCCTCAGCGCCAATGCCGGCGGCTTCAAACTCGCGCAGTAGTTCCGAACGGATCCAGTTAGCAGAAGCGCGAGGGTTTGCTGAAGCTGTGGCGGTCTTTTCGAAGTATTCCGCAAGCGATTTGTCCGAAACTAATTGTGAAGCATCAGCGAATGACAACCCGTATTGCTCAATGAAGCGTTGCCGGCGCTGTTCGGGGAGTTCGGGTAACTTCTGTTTTACCTTATCAATGAACTCATCAGAGACGATCAAAGGCGGCAGGTCAGGCTCAGGAAAGTAGCGATAGTCGTGCGCTTCCTCTTTCGACCTCATCACGCGAGTTTCCAAAGCACGGTCGTCCCACAATCGTGTCTCCTGCCGTAACGTGCCACCTGATTCGAGGACTTCGATGTGTCTTTTGATCTCAAACTCAATCGCACGTTGCATGAAGCGGACTGAATTGAGGTTTTTCAGTTCCACCTTGGTTCCGAACTTCACGTCTCCAACACGGCGCACAGAAACATTCGCTTCGCAACGCAGATTTCCCTTCTCCATATCGGCTTCAGACGCGCCGACCCACTGAAGGGAACGCCTGACGTGGTTAACGTAGTCGTATGCTTCCCAGGATGAACGGAAGTCAGGTTCAGTAACGATCTCGGCTAACGGAACGCCTGCACGGTTCAGATCGATATAGGAATAACGATCCACATCCGGCAGACCCTCGTGGACGTTCTTCCCTGCATCCTCTTCGAGATGAAGACGAGTAATCCTAATCATCATTGGTCGCCATTCGATCGGATGCCCGGCCTCGTCTCGTTCAGCCGTCATGATTTCTAAAGTGCCGTTAGCCGAGAACGGCTGATCGTATTGGGAGATTTGGTATCCCTTCGGAAGGTCGGGATAAAAGTAATTCTTGCGAGCGAAGATCGATTGGTTGTTGATGTGCAACCCTAGAGCCAATGCCGCGCGCGCGCCCAACTCGACAGCGCGTCGATTCAAAACCGGCAACGCGCCCGGCAATCCAAGACACACAGGACATGTATTGGCGTTCGGCTCATCACCGAACCGTGTCGCACAACTACAGAAGATCTTCGACTCAGTGCTGAGCTGAGCGTGAATCTCGAGGCCGATTATTGTTTCCCAGGTCATGCCCAACGTCCAATGTCCAATGTCCAATGCCCGACGTTGGACTTTGGACCTTGGACGTTGGACTCTTCTTCTACGGTCGCAACCAGCCTGGATATGCGCCTGCTCGACGTGCTTCTTCCTCAAGATCACGCCAACGCGCTTGCATGCCCGCGCGCTGCGACAGCAGATCATTCAGCTGAATGAACAACTCCTGGCGTTCGTACGAGAAATCCTGAAACGGAAATCCACCAACGAACGAGTTGAAAGGAAGTATCGAATTACCAACGAAGCCAGACGTGCCGACCTGAGATCGCGCGAATCCGCCGCCAAACTGCGCTCCGAATCGAGCACCTCCAAACCGGTGACCGGGGTTCGGACGATTAGGCATCATTCGATCGGGACTTCGGAAAACATTCGGTCGTGCAAGGTTCGATCGAAAACCCGTCGTGAAGGCAGTTTGCGAGAAAGTGTTGAATGGATTTAGTGGTGCTCCAAACGGAAGGGCTGGTGCGAAACCGACTGTTGGAGACGCCGGGAGTTCATTCAAACGAGCACGGACGAAGTCGATCTGCGCGTTGGTAGCGGCAAGATTGGCACGCAGTCCAGATGATCGTTCACGCCAGTAACGCTCGTTTTCCTGCTCTCGCTCGCGAATTTCACTGACGGCTTCGGCAGTTCTGTCAACTTGCTCTTGCGCTTGTTTTCTGAGTTCTTCCTTTGAAGGAAGGCCACGTTCTTTGCGCCGTTGCTCATACAAGGCTTCATCCAAGAGTCTCTTGGTCTGAAATCTTTGCAACTGCTCGTTCGTGACGCTTCGTTGGGCTCTCCTGCTTCTCACCGCTGCTTGCGGCTGCACAGTAGGTTGCGCGCGACTTAAGAGCCCGCCAGCCGGTTCATTGTTAGCACGTTCTGTTGCGGGAATGTCGATCGTTGCGAGCAGCAGTGTTTTTTGAAACTGCTCCCCGAGAGAGTAGGTCAAAGTAAGTTTGGTAACGACGAAGTTATCTGGAATCGAAAGTCTGCGCCCGTCGCGCATCACAAGGGTGTACGCACTGGCTGTAGCCGACGCCAGAACTACGACTAACACTACAATCAAACCGCGCCAG
>DATJKB010000294.1:0-3673 GCA_035491875.1 Pyrinomonadaceae bacterium
GTTTGCTGAAGTATGAGTTCCGGGTCTTCAGTCTTCTCAATTACCCCGCCAAACAGGGCGCGCATTGAACGCTTCATTCTGCTCCAAAGTCCCATCTCAGCCTTCCTCCGGCATTCGAAATGTACGAACGTTCAGTCCTGAAATTAAGCCGCTTTATGTCGGATTCCCACCACGTTCTAATGTACGACGTATACGCTCAGGCGGTTTCAACGTCCGCCGTAAATCGGGTTTGTGAGTATAACAGCACTACAGAAACCCTTCCAGAACGTGAGGAAACCCCCAAATCACCCAGCAGAGGCTCGACGACCAATATCACGTCTGAATTGCATTCCCTCCCAGTGAATCTTATCGAGTGCAGCATAACAACGAGCCAGGGCCGACTTGAGATCAGCAGCAGCAGCGGTGATTCCCAGGACTCGACCGCCCGTTGCGATGAAACTCCCGTTGTCTGATTGCGATGTGCCGGCGTGAAAGATCTGAACATCGCTGACCTGATCCAGGCCCTGAATGACAGCCCCTTTTTCATATGGACCTGGATACCCACGGTTCGCCGCAACCACACAGGCCGAAGCGCCGGGAGACCAGTTCACTCGCACGTCTGACAATCTTTGCTCTCTAATCGCTTGAAAGATTGACAGTAGATCAGTTCTTAAACGGACGAGAATCGCCTGCGTTTCCGGATCACCAAACCGAACGTTGTACTCCAATAACTTTGGACCTTCAGACGTTAGCATTAATCCCAAAAACAAAACGCCGCGAAACGGGAATCCTTCCTGCTCTGCTCCGCCGAGTGTTGGCTCGATGACGCTGCTGATAACCTGCTGCATTGTTTGCTCGTCAAGAATCGAACCATCAGTAATACTCCCCATACCCCCAGTGTTCGGTCCAACATCGCCTTCGCCAATTCGTTTGTGATCGCGGGCCGGCGGCATGACCACATAATCACGCCCATCACTAAACAGAAGTACCGAAGCTTCCACACCCGAAAGCGCTTCTTCAATCACAATGCGCTCAGCAGCGTCGGATCCCGCGACCTTGTTAACCATCAGGTTCTCAATGGCACTCTCCGCCTCCGATCTGTTTGAAGCAACAACCACTCCTTTTCCCGCTGCTAAGCCATCAGCCTTGATGACGACGGGTTCGTCTGCACGTCCAAACTCCCCACTACGCAAGAACTCAAGTGCACTACTCGGCGAATCCGCCGCTCGATAAGTTGCAGTCGGAATGCGATGCCGCGCCATAAAATCTTTTGCAAAGACTTTGCTCCCTTCCAAACGTGCTGCCGCAGCGGTTGGACCAACAATGGGAATTCCAGCACTCTCAAACGCGTCTACCAGTCCAGCGGCTAGCGGCGCTTCTGGTCCAACAAACGTCAGATCGATCCCCTCAGACCGGGCAAAAGAGGACAGTTGACTGTGGTCTTCGGCAGGGATATGGACCAGCTGGGCATCGTGCGCAATCCCGGCATTTCCCTGCGCACAGTAGAGTTGTAACTTGTCAGCCGACTTGTTGCGCAATGCCCAGGTGATTGCGTGTTCTCTACCGCCCGAACCGATGATCAAGATTTTCATTTTCGTAGGTTGTTTAATCCTTGACACATTTTCGCCATAGATATACTTTTGCCAAACAAATTGACGCACCGACCTAATCTACTTCCGGTAGGTATGAACGAGCTTCCTTCATGAAAATAAATTCTTTGACCAACCGGCATAATCAAGCTGTTACGACCCCAGGGAGTAAATCATGGCACAGTCGGAAGCCGCTCACGAAGCAGTAATGGATACCGAAAGTGAGTATCAAGACCGCACGATCAAATGCGTGGATTGTACTGAGAATTTCATCTGGACGGCCGGAGAGCAAGTTTTCTTCCACGACAAGGGTCTGAAAAACGAACCCAAGCGATGTAAGCCTTGCAAGCAAGCCAAAAACGAACGCCTGGCCGCGATTGCGGCCGCCCAGTCATCCGGCGTTCGCCAGCGCATTGAGGTGTCAGTCCAATGCGCTCAATGCGGTCAACAAACAACGGTTCCTTTTTATCCATCACAGGGTCGACCTGTTTATTGTCGTTCGTGCTTTCTCGCCGGTCGAACGCCCGATCAACAGTCCGCGCCTGCCTAGTACACTTCTAATTCCTCTTCAGCCGCCAACGTGAACAATTGGCCGCCGTTCTGGATCCTTCTCGGCCTGACGAAGCACCTCGTGAGTTACTGGTGCTGTATCCCCTTCGCCGAACGCGATGTAGCGAAGCAAATAAGAGATTGGATTTCCTTCACTCCAACCAAAATAGACGTGCGGAAGTTTCCCCGTTTCGTCGCGTAGGTACAAAAGAAAAGCAGCAATGGCATTTGGTACTGCGGGCGACTCTGTTCGGAGAACACGAAAGCCGTCTACTCTCTCACCGTGAATTGAGAGAGTGCCGGCGAATTCGGAAGCGTCGCCAGGAGTTACTTCGAAGAACAATGTTGGTTCGCCTGCGGGGATATGATTATCCGCGCGCTTCTCACGTTCCTTGATTTCGTACTCTTGTGCGTCACCGCGGTCTTTTCTATTAGCGATGATACGAATCGTTCCGCGTCCGGCCTCACGTATGAAGTCACGAGCTTTGTCGTCTAACATAACTTTATCGACCCGCAACTCTGTTGTGCGCCAAACACGCGAGACCAGCGAGGTAACGACAATCGTGAGAATGAAGAACGACGCTATCTTGATTCCTTCGGGTCGCTCGTGGATGTTTTGAATTGTCGTGTAGGCAAAGATGAGCGAGATGAGCAAAAACGCGTGCCACTTCTCACCTTCTCGATAGGCAGCCAGAGTTACAGCAATCGCGGCGGAAGTTATTAGCACGAGCACGCCTGTCGCATACGCGCCTGCCTGCGCATCAACATCAGCTCGAAACAAGATCGTCACTGCAAATGCAATCAGCGTGTAGACCAGTACTAGCGGTCGCGTCGCCCTGGCCCATTCGGGCGCCATTCCGTAGCGCGGCAGATAGCGTGGCACAATGCTGAGCAAACCAGCCATTGCAGACGCGCCGGCAAACCAAAGAATCAAGATGGTGCTCAGGTCGTAGGCACTTCCGAAAATATCGCCCAGAAAATGATGGGCCAGGTAGGCTATCGCACGGCCGTTCGCTTCCCCGCCTTCCTGAAACTTCTCAGGTGGAATCAAAGTCGTTGTCACCATGCTGCTCGTGATCAGCAGCACGCTCATAATCAAGGCCGCGGTTCGAAGCAACTTCTTCGTATTTTCGACACGACCTCTCAGTAATATTTGTGTCCTCTGCTCTCCTGGTCCTGTGCGACTCGAGTGGATGCTGTTCCACTCTTCCTTACTAAGATCAGTATCGCCCTTTACCAGAGGCATCACGGCAACGCCGGTTTCAAACCCTGACAGACCAAGTGCAAGCTTCGGAAATAACAGAAGCGACACAAGCAATATGTAGGCTGTATTTCCATGAACTCGTGGGTGAGTAAACAGCGCGGCCTTCCACTCAGGAAAGTGAAACGGATGTGTGGCGAGTTCGAACAAACCGACACTGAGTACGATAATGTTCAGCACCAGATAAATGAAAACCAACAATACCGCGATTCCGATTGCCTCTTTAAAGCCCTTCAGAAAAATCGCTCCCAGAAACGTGATCAGAGCTAGTGTTATGCCGAGTTGGTGCTTGAGG
>DATJKB010000295.1:0-3157 GCA_035491875.1 Pyrinomonadaceae bacterium
CGACACGACTGATGTTCGGAGGCGAGGGATTCAATCTGCGTGGGTCGATATCCAGTAGCGAAACGCGGTAGCGGATGTCCGATACACTTTAGTTTGTCGTGTCGTGCCCTTGCTTCAACTGTTTTCAGAAAACAACCTCACGATTCCTGAAAACAGTTAAAGATATGGAAGCACACGTCAAACTAAAGTGTATCGGACATCCGCTACCGCGTTTCGCTACTGACTATTAACCCACGCAGATCCTGCGGCACTAATCGTACGCGTTACGCAAATCTTTCCTTCATCTTTAAGAACCGTTTTTCGATCAGGTAAAAGGATAGCGCGGTTATCGTAAACGCAATCACGATCGCTGCTATGAGTCGCGAAACTGATGCGGATTGCACGTTTGGACAAATGTACTCTCTCACCGGCCAGTGCCACAGATACAGCCCGTACGACACCTTGCCAATCCAGCGCAAAGGCTGAAAACGCAGCGCTGTTAAGAATAATGTCGGCGGCCAGAGCATCAAGACGATCAAGATTGCGCCTACCGAGATCGAGACAAGAGTAAAACCACCGGCGTAGAGAAACAGATCTTGTGATGTCGTGTTTGTCACCAGATACAGGATCACTACCGCACCGAGCGCCGCCACACCTTTCATGATCCAGCGAAACAAATCGTTTCCCGGCAACACATTCCAGGCTAGCAACAATGCCACCAGGCACCCAATCAGTAGTGCGTCTGCTCGGGTGTCGCTGCCGTAGTACAACCGCTCAAGACGGACGCCGCTTTCCAGAAGGATCTTTCGATGAAGCGCAACCAAGACTATGGTGAACACTGTCATCAGCAAGATCACCCGTTGTCGTACTCGGAGCTTTAACAATAGGACCAACGTCAAGGGCCACAGCAGATAGAATTGTTCTTCAATTGCCAGTGACCAGGTAATCCCAAGCGGACCAGACTTCACAGTTTCACTAAACGCAAATACCCAGTTGGAAACATATGACAGGGTTAAGAGGATTCCCTGATAGGTGAGCCAGGCTTGTTCGCGTGTGAGAAAAAGAAATGCATAGACTCCAGTGCCGATCATGAATGCAAACACCGCGGGCATCAAACGCAGCGCTCGTCGAATGTAGAACTTCTTCAGACTGATGGCGCCGCGCGTGTTCCACTCCTGCACGAGTAACGAAGTTATCAGGAAGCCACTTAAGACAAAGAAGATGTCGACGCCGAGAAATCCACCGGTTGCAAACGACAAACCGAAATGCAGCATAAGCACCAGGAGAATTGAGATCCCGCGCAGGCCATCAAGTTCCGGGCGATGGCCCAGTTTGAATTCAGTTACGGACGTAGTGTCTCTTGTTTGACCGAGCGCGAGCGGCGGCGCTGTGGCTTGTGACATGAACTTAGCTCGAAGCTGTTGTGGCTTTGTTGGTGGATTTTTGAGTGCCAGGCCTGATGAAGGTCGGTGAGATGCCGGGCAGAGTCATACTACCAAATTAGCGACTACGTTTGGCAAGAGCTTTCGATGAAGCGGATGGCGTCTAAGTGCTCAGAGGTTTACCACACTTATTACAAAATCTCGCCGAGTTGTCTTTTTGTGGGGCGCCGCACGACGAACACGTCCTGCCGATGGTGAGATTTGCGCCACATGTGGAACAGAAGTCAGAACCCGCGATATTTGCCGCTCCGCACGTGCCGCAACGTCCCGGCAAGGGTGGAACATAACCGCCCGCTTTGCGTGCGATGTGATCTTCGATTATCTTCCACGCGTCTTCAGTAATGCGGTATTGCCAGTAAGCGCCGAGCGCGGCCAGCGCAAGCAATGGGGCGAATACGATTGCGCCCACTGCTGCAACGGCCGCTTTGTCGAACCACTTCTGCATTCCGATTTCGGCTCGCGTACCGCCGGCTTCCGGAGTTATCTTGATCGTCAGCGCTGAAGACAGGCCCGTGAGGTCTCTCAGCGTGTTTGACTTGCGCGCCTGCACAACACTGGTAGCGGAAACTTGCATCGTTTGCACTTCATAATCGCTGTCAAAGAGATTCCGCAGCTCAGTTGTCAGCAGCGCCACGTCTGCTTCCACGTTGGGATAGTATCGACTGTCCATCGGGTATCGCCTTTCAATCAAACTGTTGTCCCATTGTACGGCAACAAGAGCGCGATTGTTCATGTTGTGCAGAGTGGGAGCGTATCGAAGACTATCGAATGAGGCTAACAGGAATGAGAATGTTTCGCAGCGGCGTTGCTTTAACCCTTGCGTTACTTATCACTGCTTTAATCGCGCGAACCGGAGCCACTCAAACTTCGGCGCTGGATGGTTTCAGTGATGATGCATCAACTGGGCAGCGACGAATTGAAGCACAGTTTCGATCCGTACCGTCGCCTGCATCAGCGAGGGAACATCTGCGACGCCTAACACTTGAACCTCACATCGCCGGCACTAAAGAAGGATACGACACGGCCGTCTATGTTCGTGATCAGATTCGTTCATACGGAATCCAAGCTGACTTGCGTGAGTACAAAGTTTGGCTGCCGTATCCGAATACGACTCCGCTCGTTGAATTGATCACAGCGTCGCGAAGACAAAAGCTGCAAGTCCACGAAGCGGTGGTGAGTCAAGATCCATCCTCCACGCGACCAAAGATCACGCCGTTATTCAACGGTTACAGCGCGTCAGGTGATGTCACTGCGCCACTTGTTTACGCCAACTACGGTTTACCTGACGACTATGAAGCATTGAAGAAAGCAGGCGTCGACGTTCGAGGGAAGATCGTGATCGTGCGTTATGGCAATTCGTTTCGCGGCGTGAAAGCTAAAGTCGCGGAAGACAATGGGGCCGTGGGCTGCATCATCTATTCGGATCCTGCTGACGACGGTTACATGCAGGGAGACGTTTATCCAAAAGGTCCATGGCGTCCTGTGGCTTCAGGTCAACGCGGTTCAGTTCAATATTTGTTCGATTACCCCGGCGATCCTTTGACCCCTGGACGACCTGCGATTGAAGGTGTGCCGCGTTTGAAACCTGAAGAGGCGACAAACCTTACGCGCATACCAGTGCAGCCGCTTGCTTACGATGTAGCGCGAGAGCTTTTAACCTTATTGCGTGGTCCAGTCAGGCCAAAAGGCTTTCAAGGTGGCTTGCCGTTTTCTTATCACGTCGGTGGAACTGATCA
>DATJKB010000296.1:0-2283 GCA_035491875.1 Pyrinomonadaceae bacterium
TCAACGCGGAGTGTTTGCGACGATCAATCAGCCTTTGATGGACGACGTGGCGTCAGATCTTGGTAAACGTTTTGGTTATGACGTCTCTTTCGTTCCGTTTGAAGAGATGGTTGCGGAAGAAGAGTTTGAAGAGCTGATCGCAACAGACGCGGATGACGTTGAACTGCCGCGGGCACCAGTAGTAACGGTGATGGGTCACGTCGATCACGGTAAGACTTCACTGCTCGACGGCATTCGCACAACAGATGTTGCCGCGGGTGAAGCAGGTGGAATCACGCAACACATCGGCGCGTACAGTGTTCAGGTGCCGAGTGCTGACAACCCCGCAGAAATGCGTCGGGTAGTGTTTCTCGACACGCCTGGCCACGAAGCCTTCACGATGATGCGCGCTCGCGGTGCGAAAGCGACCGATATCGTCGTTCTCGTAGTGGCAGCAGACGACGGCGTGATGCCACAAACCATTGAGGCTATCGAACACTCCCGCGCGGCGAATGTGCCGATCATTGTCGCGATAAATAAGATCGACAAACCCGACGCCAATCCCGATCGAGTAAAGCAGGAGTTGAGTCAACAAGGTCTTTCACCACTAGAGTGGGGCGGTGAGACGGAGATGGTCCAGGTGTCAGCGAAAAAGCGTCAGAATCTCGAGACGCTTTTGGAAACGATCCTGCTGACTTCCGACATTCTCAACCTGCGCGCGAGCCCGACTCGTTTAGCTTCCGGCGTAGTGCTTGAAGCAAAATTGGATCGAGGACGCGGTGCTGTAGCTACAGTGTTGGTCCAACAGGGCACGCTGAAAATTCACGAACCGTTCATCGTCGGCCAGATCTATGGCCGCGTCAGAGCGATGTTCAATGATCGCGGCGAACCCATTACCGAGGCTGGTCCGGCTACGCCCGTTGAAGTGCTTGGCCTTCAGGGTGTGCCTCAAGCCGGTGAGAGTTTCCAGGTAGTTTCGGACATCACTAAAGCGCAATCGATTTCACAGCACCGTCAAATGCTCAGCCGCCAGGCTGCTCTACTGCAGACAACGAAGCGTGGTATCGAAGCGCTGGGCGAAAGCGAAGTGAAAGAACTGCTCGTCATTATCAAAGCTGACGTGCAGGGCTCCGTCGAAGTTCTTAAGTCGACACTGCAGAAACTGTCTACCGACCGTGTGAAGGTCAAAGTCATTCGTTCAGGTGTTGGCGCTATTACTGAATCTGACGTGTTGCTGGGTTCGGCGACACAAGCGGGCTCTTCGTCCTCTGCCGTTGTGATTATCGGGTTCAACGTGAGGCCAGAGGCTCGCGCTGCGGATGTCGCCAAACAAGAGGATGTCGATATTCGGCTGCACTCAATCATCTACAAGGTTGAGGAAGAAATCCGCGCGGCCATGATCGGCATGCTCGAAGCAGTCGAGAAAGAGAAAATCCTCGGCAAGGCCGACGTTCGCGAAGTGTTCCGCGTGCCGAAGGCAGGAACTGTTGCGGGATGCATGGTCATTGATGGCACGATTCGCCGTAATGCACGCGCTCGCTTAATTAGAGATGCAGTCGTTACGTGGGAAGGTAACATCGCTTCGCTACGCAGATTCAAAGACGACGTGTCGGAAGTTCGTGAAGGTTTCGAATGCGGTATCAGCCTCGAGAACTTCAACGACGTGAAGGTCAGCGATCAGATAGAAGCGTATATCGTCGAACGCGTCGCGGCGACGGAATTGTAAGTTTCGAGTTTGTTAGTTGCTAGTTTCAAGTTTGAGTAGATAGTCGCCCGCTACAAACGTGAAACTCGTAACTTGAAACTTGAAACTCGTAACTAGGTTTTTGAGTGATGCACAGAACGGAGCGAGTGGCGGATACTTTGCGCGAGGAAATCGCGCAGATTGTCGGGTACGAGCTTGAAGATCCGCGACTCACTATGGTGACAGTTACCGATGTTCGGATCTCGGCCGACATGCGAGATGCGCGCGTTTATGTAACGGTCGCGGGTGATGAGAAAGAACACAATGACGCGCTGCGAGCACTGCGGCATGCTGCGCCTTATGTGCGGAAACAATTAGGACTATCGTTGAATATGCCGCGTACCCCCGAATTGCATTTCGTTCGCGACAAGGTCGAAGAGGATGGCGAAAGAGTGGACCAGCTCCTCGACCAGATCGAGCGGGAATGGGAAAGAAAGGAAGAATGATTTCGGATTTCGGTTTAATTAGCCGCAGATTTACACAGATCATGCACGGATCAAATCAACTCATCGTAGGATCTAATTCCTATCTGTGTGTCTCTGCGTAAATCTGCGGCTAAT
>DATJKB010000297.1:0-3716 GCA_035491875.1 Pyrinomonadaceae bacterium
CGCGAGAAATCATCAACAAACAAAATGTCTCTTACAGGATCGACGCCTGCGGGAAGTCGAATCGGCCACCGATGCTTTATCGATTCAACGTAGTGCGTGACAAAACCATTCTCGTTGCCCGACGTCGGTCGCGCATAAACCGCCGACATGCGGAAGATGCACGCGCGCACTTGCTGTTGCGCTGCATAATACTCGACGTATTTTTCTCCCAGCAGCTTCGACCACTCGAGCGCCGATTGCCCGCAATACTCGGTCGCACAACTTTCCGGCACCTCAGAGTAGTTATTCGCGTGAATTCCGTAGACATCTTTAGTCGAGGCGTAGATCAAAACCGATCCGGGTGCCATCTGGCGGATCAGATTGGCTGTGCCCTGGGCGTTGGTGCGAAAACATTCTTCAGCGGCAGTCGGATCCTTGTCGAGAAAAGCGGCAAGGTGAATCACGACGTCGTAATCGGCAACTTTCCTCAGATCGTATTCATCGAGAATGTTCAGATTTGATCTGCGGGAGAAATCGTCTGCAGAAAAGAAGCTGCGGACGTGCGTGCCCAGGTAACCACTTCCACCCGTTACAAGTGTTTTCATTGTTTAAGAGGAGGGCAATGCTCAGAAGCTGACGAAGAATTGCTAGACCTCAATCATTGTTCCTTTCGCAAGATCAGCGCGCGTTAGTTTGTGAAGTTTGATAAGCGCGCCGCCGTCTCCAATCGCCACCAGCAGATCGCCGCCTTGAATTTCATAGTCGCCACTTGGATTGAAGATAACTTGACCGTCACTACGCCTGATACTTACAACGACGATGTTCAGCTCTGAACGAATCGTCGTTTCTCTCAACTTTCTTCCGCAGAGTGGAGACGCGTGGTCCACTTCGAGTTGCTCAAAGCCGAGATCCAATTGATTGGCAGTCGCTGAATCAATGAAGTCGCCAACCGCAGGTTTCGTTAACGCGACAGCCATGCGATGGCCGCCAATGATTGTCGGCGCGACCACTCGATTTGCACCTGCTCTGATGAGTTTTGGTTCAGCCTGCTCTTCAACAGCGCGTGCGACAATGTGAAGATTCGGACTTAGATCACGTGCCGTTAAGACGACATACACATTATCCGCGTCGTCAGGAAGGCAAGCAGCAAGTCCGCGTGCATGCTCAACACCTGCTTCTCGCAAGCTCTCTTCGAGTGTAGCGTCTCTAACGAGAACAGTGACGCCCAGCTGCGTCAGTTCAGCGACGATCTGTGGGTTCCGTTCAATGACGATGAAAGTTTCATGTGAGCCAAGCAGACTTCTGACAAGATGCGATCCGACTCGGCCCGCACCGCAGATGATAAAATGGTTTTGCAGTCGACTCATTTTTCGTGAACGGCGACGTTGCCCAAAGGTAGCCAGCAATTCGGATTGAACAATCGATTGCACGGCGGCGGTCAGCGCATACAAGACGAGACCAACGCCGAACAACATTAACACCGTCGCAAACGCGCGACCCGCCGTCGTCTGAGGGGTCAAATCCCCATAACCCACCGTCGTAACGGTTTGGACAGTTACATAAAGGCTATCAAGTATAGACCAGCCCTCGAGCGTCCGAAACACGAGGGTACCCACGGCGAGGGCTAGTAGGACTGCTACAAAAACGAACCGAATTCCCCAGCGTCTCGAAGCGAAAGGCCCGGGGCCTGAAGGTGTTAGACTCATAGAGGAAAAGCGGCATCAAAGTAGTTGCGGCAATTGGCGGCCACGTTAGCTAATGCAGTTGGGGCTGTCAAACAGTTATCGACAGAACCCTTCATAGAATGTTACGTATACCGAGGAGCCAGGAGGTTGTGTAGCAGGGCTGAAGAGCCCGATTGATTGTTGTATGCCGGTACGTTACCCGCCGAATGAGGTACCCCAAGGGAGAATGAGTCGTGATCCCCGCACCGGTCGACTTGTTGCCTTCGCCGAACCTAATCAAAGCATAACCCGCAGAATCATTCGTCGTCTTTTTAGCGCGCCCGTCATCATTCCAGTCGTTTTTCTAAGCGCCATCGTGTTGGGTGTTTTGATCTACTACTGGACCGCTTTCTCGAGTCGCATTGACAACCTGCTTGCGGGTGAAGTGTTCACGCGCTCGGCGGGAATCTACGCGGCGCCAAAACAACTTCGAGTAAATGAGTCGACGTCGCCCGAGCAGTTGATCGATTATTTGAAACGCGCTGGCTATGTGGAGAAAGGACAGCAGGCTGACAACTCGCGCGGCCGGTTTGCTCTGAATGGCGGCACTGTTGAGATAGAGCCGAGCAGTGCTTCAAGTGTCGATGGACAGAAGCAGTTTCATCACGTGCGCATCCAGTTTTCTCGGAACGGCAAATCGATCACATCGTTATCGGATCTCGACGGAGGTGGTGCGCTACAGAAAACTTGGCTTGAGCCAGAATTGATCAGTTCTGTCACCGGAACGGAACGAGCGAAGCGCAAAGTTATTGGGTTCAGCGATCTGCCTTCTCATCTGGTTAAAGCCATCACGGTCACCGAAGATCGTTCATTCTTCGATCATTACGGAGTAAACATTCGTGGAATCGTTCGCGCGTTTGTTCGTCGGTACGACACAGATCCAAACTCTCCACTCGCGCGTCAGGGCGGCTCGAGCATCACGCAGCAACTCGTAAAGAACCTGCTGTTATCTCCGGAGAAGACGCCGCAACGAAAAGTCTCAGAAGCCTACATGTCGATCATTCTCGAGACGCGACTGAGTAAGGAAAAGATCTTCGAGCTCTATTGCAATCAGGCATACATGGGTCAACAGGCGGGCTTCTCGATCAATGGAATGGGTGAAGCCGCGAGCGCCTACTTCAATAAGGACGTGACAAACCTCACTTTGCCAGAGTCGGCGATGCTTGCTGGTTTGATTAGAAGTCCGAATCGTTACAATCCGTACAAAAACATCGAGACAGCCACGTCGCGCCGAAATCAGGTTTTGGATTCGATGGCCGAGACTGGCGCGATTTCACAGGATGAAGCGAACACTGCCAAAGCAACCCCGCTGAAAGTTGCTCCCGTACGCGGTCGTATCGATATGTCGGATGCTCCTTACTTCGCTGACTACGTTCAGAGCCAGTTAGGAGACATGATTGCCGGTGCAGGCACTGAGCATCTTCGAGTCTATACAACGATCGATATGGACTTGCAGCGTGCGGCTTATGCAGCTCTCACGAAACAACTCGGTGAGTTGGACAAGGTGCAGCAAAAGAGATTTGCGCCAGGAACGTTACAGGCGGCCCTGGTTGCGATGAACGCCAAGACCGGCGAGATCGTCGCGATGGTTGGCGGACGTGATTATTCGAAGAGCCAGTTGAATCGCGCTGCTGATGCAATGCGTCAACCGGGCTCTGTCTTTAAGCCTTTTGTTTATGCGACGGCTCTCAACACTGCTTACGATCCAATTCCACGTGTAATAACCCCGGCGACCACGTACATGGACGAGCCGAAAACGTTCACGTTCGACAATCAGGAATACTCGCCCGGAAACTTCGGCGATACGTACACGCATGCGCCGGTCACCCTGCGGGATGGTTTGGTTAATAGTCTGAACGTCGTCACCGTCGAGGTCGCGATGGAGGTAACAATCGGACGTGTGATGAATCTTGCGGCAAAGGCTGGAATCCCGAAGCCGCCGCGTTCATATCCGGCCATGGCATTAGGCACGAGCGAAGCTTCGCCATTGCAAGTCGCTTCGGCTTACACGGC
>DATJKB010000298.1:0-5704 GCA_035491875.1 Pyrinomonadaceae bacterium
AGCGTATCTTCGCTGTCCCATTGCGAATCCATCACCATGAAGTTCACGTTCGTGCCGTAGTTGCCAGGTGCGTTGGAAAACACGCGAACTATCGCATCGTCTAATTCACAGTGCTCCGCTTCCATCTGTTCGACCGCGTGCTTTCGCAGGTAATTAAGTTCGTGCGGCTCATCCAAACGCGCAACAGTTCGAACTGCTTTATCTAGTAATTGCACTGTTGGACTAAACAAATCTCGGAAGATGCCTGAAATTGTCATCACCAGATCGATGCGCGGACGTCCTAATTCTTCGATTGGGATTACTTCAACCTGGGTGACGCGATTCAACGCATCTCTGACAGGTCGCACACCGAGTAGCCAAAGTGCCTGCGCAACTCCATCGCCTTGCGTCTTGATGTTGTCGAGGCCCCATAGCACGAGTGCCATCGACTGCGGATAATCACCGTGTTCCTTTCGAAATCGATCCAGCAAACTCTCCGCTACAACTCTGCTTCGTGCAAAAGAAGCTGCTGACGGTATTGAATAGGGATTGATCGCGTGCGTGTTTCTTCCTGTCGGAAGAATTGAAGGATTCTGGACAATGTCTGCGCCGGGACCAGGTTCGATGAATTCGCCGCGGAGGGCTCGCACGAGAGATTCGACTTCGTTATTAGTCTTCAGCTGCTCCGAGACGCTATTGAGGAGTGCAAACACCTTTGCTGATTGCTCTCGCTTGACGTTCGCCTTCTGTTCGAGAAAAGTTTCTGCCGCGGCCTCGCCATTATCCACGAACAACTGCATTGCTTCATGGACCAGCGTATTAACGCGCTCGCGATCCTCAAGGGGAAGACTGCTCAACGACACGTTCGATTCGAGCAGACCAAGACCCTCGCCCACCAGGTCCGTGACTGCTCGTGCACCGGATTCAGTGCGATCAAACGAAGCAATCAAGCGAAGTAGATCGGCTTTTTCCTGCGCCTGCGAAGGTCTGCCAAAAACATGCAAACCGGTCGGTATCAATCGCTGCTCAATCTCTAACAATTGCTCATAGAGATCGAGCACACGCTGGTCACGCGCTTGAGGACTGAGTTTAGGGACAGACATTTCGAAATCGATTGAAGGTCAGGAATTATTGGTCATATATCATTTGTCATTTCTCATTTGTCATTTAGGAAGATCGGTTTCGAGTTGCAAGTTTCAGGTTTCGAGTTTCGCGTTGTGGGCTGGAGTGTGAGAACTCTGCTACTGAAAACGTCATTCGAAACTCACAACTTGGAACTTACAACTTGCAACTCGAAACCGATCTTCCTAAATGACAAATGAGAAATGGCAAATGACATATGACCAATGATTCGGGTTTACGTCACTCCCACACCCCCCTTATTAGATCTCAGACAACGTGATGATCTGCGCATTAAGCAACTGCGCCAGTCGTTTCGGTTCGTCGGTGGATTCGAACCTGCGCTGCGTGTTCGCAACTACAACGTTGGCCCCAAGCTTTTGTAACTGTACGCCCAGCTGTTTCAACTCATCTGCAATAACAGCATCTCGTCCGTTCGATGACGGTTTGAGCGGTACGTTCGCGCGTCCATCAGTGAACAGAACAACTGATTTGCGTACCTGTTTCTCTGCTCGTTGAATCAACGTCGAACTGCACAGCAAACCAGCTGAGAGCGGAGTGCTACCACCAACAAGCAATGAATCGACTGCCCGGCGAGCCCGCAGAATACTCCGCGACGGTGGTAGCGCAACCGAGGCCGTCGCACCTCGGAATGTCACGATTGCCACACTGTCGCGATTGACGTACGACTGTCGCAACAGCTCCAGTATGGCGCGTTTCGCAATCGCAATTCGGTGTCGAGCCATGCTGCCAGAAGTGTCGATTAGGAACACGAAGAGTGATCCGTGCTTTCGGGAAAACAGTTTGTAGCGCAGTGCCTCTGACGACTGTTGACGCATCATCAGCATCGCACGCACGGTCGCGGCCACTGCAATTTTTTTCGCCGCGGTCTGATAGGTAACCGAGCGAACATGTCGTCCGGCGTTCTCGCTCACGTGCCGTTTCTTCTTTCCCGACGACTTCTTTTGAAATGTTGAGCGTACTGCTCCTGTAGCTTCAGCGAGACGCATTTTTATCGCAGCTTTAGCAGGCGGCGTCGCCGGTTCGACTTTCGCCGAGTTTCCGTTTTCTGATTGCGACTGAGCCGATCCGTTTCCAGCAGGGTTCTCTACTGGTTTTGTTTTGCGTTGTGAATTCGTGTCGATGCGATCAAGCGCCTGTTCGATTCGCTCGGTCGCCGCCCCGTCCTCAAAAGCGTTTTGGCGAAGCCGGTGCCGCAATGCCATCGGCGCCACTCGCTTCAGATCATCTGCTGACACTTTCGACCTGCCCTCGAATGCTGCGTAAGCTCGAGCCGCACGAACGAGCGTCAACTCGCCTCGCTGTCCTTCAATGTTCAACTCCGCACACAGCTGCGCTGCGTTAAGTAACAACGCATGATTAACTTTTGTCTTTGGAAGAGCCCGACGGGCACGCACGATTCTCGCCCCGATCTCTTGTTGCTGATCGGAGAAGCGACTATTGAAGGCGATCGGATCACGATCGAAGGCTTCTCGCAGTTCTACAATAGCAACGCGCCTTTCAGGATCTGTCTCAGTCTTCACTTCTGGATGCAGTCCAAACCTGTCGAGCAACTGAGGTCTTAGCTCGCCTTCTTCAGGATTACCCGAACCAATTAAGACAAATCGCGCCGGGTGTTCGACCGAAACGCCTTCGCGCTCGACTCTATTTATGCCGCTCGCCGCAACGTCCAGCAGAAGATCCACCAGATGATCCTCAAGCAGATTCACTTCGTCTATATAAAGAAAGCCGCGATTGGCGCGTGCAAGTAGGCCGGGCTCGAGCACGGCCGCGCCATCTTTGAAAGCTCTTTCGAGATTAATCGAACCGCACACGCGATCTTCTGTCGCGCCGAGGGGAAGTTCGACAACTTGGACCAGTTCCAGATGCGATTGAAGCTTTCCGGCAGATCGCAAGCACGCCTCACACGATGCGCAAAGAGTCGGAGTATCTTTTGGATCACATTGATAACCACAGTCCGTGACAACCCTAATCTCCGGTAGCAGTCCAGTTAAGCCACGTACCGCCGTCGATTTTCCTGTGCCGCGATGGCCCATGATCAGGACGCCGCCGATGAGAGGGTCGATTACATTTAGAATTAATGCCAATTTCATTTCCTGTTGTCCAAGAATTGCGACAAAGGGATATGCGGGCCGCGATGGCTTTCGCGGTTTTTGATTCCGAACTGGATCGATGTGATTGTTGCCGGAGGGCTGCTTTCTCATTTACTGAAGGACTTTTTATCTGAAAGCTTGTGTTGGAGCAAGTGGTCGTCGACCTTTTGCGCGGTGATTTCACAAATTGATAACGATCGCAGAATCCCTCGCAATTCGGTAGTTGACAACACTCAAGCGCGCCAATAGAATCGCGCCCACCTCGCAGTTGTAATTGCTATTTTGCTCAATCCGACGTTCGAGCAAACTTCCTAAGCCCAGAATTTGAGAGAGCGAACCTTTGTCTCGCAGAGGCTCTCTCGTGACCGTCCTACCTGGCCGCAAATGCTGGAGCCAGTAACCCGCGCATTCGACCAGCTCGCATGAGCCGCGCTTTGCAGCATCACTTCTAATCGGTCGATCACTTTCATAGCGCCGGCATCGCTCACCAACCTGGTGAGGCAAGGGTAGTCTTGCCACGCCCTTAGAAGGAGAACTCACAATGGCGAACATTTCAAAAAGGAATAGGAGGCGCGAAAGAGAGATACGAAACGCGGCGAGGAACAGGCGCGAGATAATAGCAGCACGCCTGAATCGCCGTGACATGATGAAGGCTGGTCTTTTGACTAGCGCGGGTTACCTAATTCAGAAGAATGGCTTGAGCGCTCGCGCGCAATTTGGTGGCGGTGGAAGCTTCGGTGACGACTGTGATCGTCGATGGTGGGACGGCTCCGGCGGTAACGGCACTCCGGTAAGCCCACCAACGACTCCGTTCGTGGAACCGATGCCCATTCCTCCAATCGCTCAGAGTGTCGCCGCACTAAACCCGGCGCCTACCGTAGCTCCAAACACCGCCGCTGGTGAACAGCGCACACGCAACCATCAGGCTTTGACCACTCTTCCGCCGGTGAAGTTCTATGAGGTACATCAGAGAGATCAGTTACTCAGTATGCATCCAGAACTTCCGTTACAAAGACTTTGGACTTTTAACGGCACCGTCCCAGGGCAAACCTACGTCGCCCGATACGGGGAACCGATACTGGTTCGTAACTTCAACAATTTACCAAACAACAATGGCGGCTTCGGACTGCAATCGGTTTCAACGCACCTGCACAATGGGCACACACCGTCTGAATCGGACGGCTTTCCATGCGATTTTTTTGGCAGTGACCCAGTTGGCAACACGAAGTGGTACGACCAGCATTACCCGAACGTCCTCGCCGGATTCGCATCCAGCCATCCGCCCACGGGCGACATAAGGGAGTCGATGAGCACGCTCTGGTATCACGACCACCGCGTGGATTTCACGGCCCAGAACGTCTACAAGGGGTTGGCCGGTTTCTACCTCCTCTTCAACCAGTTTGACACTGGCGATGAGACAACTGGGTTTCGATTGCCGAGTTTCCCCAATTTCGACATACCGATGATGTTCAACGATAAGAATTTTGATCCAGACGACGGTTTGCTCGCTTTCGACCTGGCCAACCGCGACGGCATTCTGGGAGATAAGTTTCTTGTCAACGGAAAGATTCAGCCGTTCTTCGAGGTCAAGCGGCGTCGTTATCGCTTCCGTTGGCTTAACGGCGGACCTTCCCGCTTCTACCGATTTTACTTGACCAAGTCGAACCTTACGAACCATCCGTTCTGGGTGATTTCCAATGACGGCAATCTACTTAGAAACCCAGTGCAGACAACTACCGGGCTGACGATCGCCGTGGCTGAGCGTATGGACGTGATTGTGGACTTCTCTTCGTTCTTGCCTGGCAGCATCATCCACCTCGAAAATCGGTTAGAGCAATGCGATGGCGCCGGGCCTACGAATAATATTTTGCCCGCAGGCCAGGGAAATAAGGTGCTTGAGTTCCGCGTGGTCTCTGACACGGTAACCGACAATAGTGTGAACCCTGCCACCAATCCCACGTTCTATGAGGTGCCAACCAGGGTGACAGAGCGCATTACGAGGTGCTTCAAATTTGACCGGCGGAATGGCCAATGGGTAATCAACGATGAACTCTTCGACTGCAACGATGTTCGCTTCAGAGTCAAGCGTAACACCGCAGAAATTTGGGAGCTCGAAGGCGGATTCGATTGGTCGCACCCAATCCATATTCACTTTGAGGAACACCAAGTTCTCGAGCGAAACAGAAACCAACCTACCCTTATTGAGCGCGGCCGCAAGGACGTCATAAGACTAGGTGAAAACGATGACGTCAAAATCTACTTCCGCTTCCGCGACTTTGTAGGACGCTACCCGATGCACTGCCACAACACGATTCACGAAGACCACGCGATGATGTTGAGGTTTGACATCGACGACGTGGGCAACAATAACGAGAGCGACTGTGGCCACCGCTAATCACTTGACGAACGAGAAGTGTGGTTCGTTAGGAGGTTACTCAACCGCAAGAATCGAGAAAGGAGACGAAAGAGATGTCAGAGCTAAGTAGAAGAAA
>DATJKB010000299.1:0-3675 GCA_035491875.1 Pyrinomonadaceae bacterium
CTGAAGCACCTGGTTAGAACACGTCAAGGAGGGGCTGCCGGTCGAAAGGGATAGCGCCCGAACGCAGGCAGCAGCAAAAAGTAATTGGCACCCATGATTAAACCGATTACAGCAACAGGACTTGAGCGGCTCGAACTCCAACGACTGCGTGATCGTGTTGGACGTCTGTATGCCGCACTCCAGGAGGCGATGGAAGCGGAGAGTCCGTTGGTCTCAGGAGAGTGGGCTCCACCGGTCGATCTCTGTGAAGCGTGCGACGCGATCTACATCCGGCTTGAACTGCCGGGAGTTACTGCCGAACAAATCAATATCGGTTTGTCTAACGCAAAACTGCGCGTGTGGGGAGAAAAGAAACGACGGCCGGCGCGACGTCGCATCGTGTCGTATCTATGTTCAGAACGAAGTTACGGCAAGTTCAGCAGAGTAGTGCACCTGCGATGGACCATCAGCGTTCGCGATGCCACGGCAGAATTGAAGAACGGGATTCTTAGAATCCGTCTGCCCAAAATCGAAGATCGACGGGGAGGGGAATTCCGCGTCAAGGTACTAGACGCAAACGAGCAAGCCTAGAAGTTCCTAAAAGGAATCATAATGGTCACACCTAAAGAGCAAGAGTTTACTGAAGCAATCGACACTACCGAAACGGACCAGCAACTGCAGATACCCACTGAGCTGCCGGTTCTGCCGCTGCGTGATATCGTGATCTATCCGTTCATGATTGTTCCACTGTTTGTGTCGCGCGAGAAGTCGATACGGGCCGTTGACGAGGCACTGGCTGATAATCGAATGATCCTGCTCGCTTCTCAGAAAGACCTGGATAAGGAAGAACCCGCCGCAGACGATCTCTACTCGGTTGGCACGGCGGCTGTGATCATGCGCATGCTGAAACTTCCTGATGGCCGCATCAGGATCCTGGTGCAGGGCCTCGCACGTGCGCAGATCAACTCAGTCGATACGAGCGGAGAATACCTACGGGCGAATATCAATGTGATGACCGAGGTGCTGCCGCCTGAGAGATCGTTGGAAGTGGAAGCCCTCGTACGCAATGTGCGAGGCTCGATGGAAAAGGCAATTACACTCGGTAAGAATATTTCACCCGAAGTGATGGCCATCATCGCCAATCTCGATGACGCGGGCCGGTTGGCAGATCTTTCGGCTTCCAATCTTGAGCTAAAAGTCGAGGACGCCCAATCAGTGTTGGATATTGCCGACACAACTGCACGACTCCGTCGAGTTAATGATCTGCTTAATAAGGAGATCGAAGTCCTCACCGTTCAGCAGGAGATAAATACACAGGCCCGTGCAGACATCGATCGTTCACAGAGAGAGTTCTACTTGCGCCAACAAATGAAGGCGATTCAAAGCGAGTTGGGTGAGGGAAACGAACTCGCGGAGGAGATTGCTCAGTTTCGCGAGAAGATTGAAGCAGCGAAAATGCCGAAACCGGCTGAGGACGAGGCGTTGCGTCAGCTGAAGAAGCTGGAGCGAATGCATCCCGATGCGGCGGAAACAGCAACACTGCGAAACTGGATGGAGATCATGACAGATCTGCCGTGGTCAAAGTCTTCGGTCGACAATCTGGATCTCAAGAAGGCTGAGCAGGTTTTAAATGAGGATCATTATGGCCTCGAGAAAGTTAAAGACCGCATCATCGAGGCGCTCGCGGTTCGTAAACTCAAGGAAAAACCGAAGGGCCCGATCCTTTGTCTTGTTGGCCCGCCGGGCGTTGGAAAAACCTCTCTTGGCCGTTCGATCGCACGAGCTCTAGATCGAAAGTTTGTTCGACTGTCGCTGGGTGGTGTTCACGATGAGGCTGAAATCCGCGGCCATCGTCGGACGTATGTCGGCGCGATGCCGGGCCGAATTATTCAAGGCGTTCAGCAGGCTGGCACGAATAACCCGCTAGTCATGCTTGATGAGATCGACAAAGTAGGTGCGGATTTTCGCGGCGATCCTTCTTCAGCATTGCTGGAAGTTCTCGACCCTGAGCAGAACAACAGTTTTCGCGACAACTACCTCGGCGTCACTTTCGATCTTTCGAATGTGATCTTCATGACGACCGCGAACGTGCTCGATACGATTCAGCCGGCGCTTCGTGATCGCATGGAGGTGATTCGCATTGCCGGCTACACAGAGGAAGAAAAACGCGAAATCGCCATTCGTCATCTGCTGCCAAAGCAGATGGAAGAGAATGGCATTAGCTCGCGCGATCTACATATTTCCAAGACTGCACTGACGACGATGATTCAGCAGTACACGCAAGAAGCCGGCTTGCGTCAGCTCGAGCGCGAGATAGGACGCATCGCGCGAAAGGTCGCTCGCAAGATAGCTGAAGGACACAAAGGAACAATCCGAGTGTCACTGAAGAATTTGCACGAATTCCTGGGCGCTCCGAAGATCATTCCCGAAGAAGCGTTAAAGAAAGACCAGGTCGGCGTCGCGACCGGATTGGCGTGGACAGCAGTCGGCGGAGACATTCTGTTTATCGAAGCACTTAAAATGCGCGGCAAAGGGAATCTGGTTTTGACCGGACAGCTTGGCGAGGTGATGCGCGAATCGGCCCAGGCGGCGTATTCCTATGCTAAGTCGCGAGCCAAGGAACTGGACATCGCAGAGGAAGACTTCAACAACTACGACTTGCATATTCATATTCCCGAAGGCGCGATTCCCAAAGATGGCCCATCCGCCGGCATTACCCTCGCGACCGCGATGGTTTCAGCGCTGTCAACGCGACCGGTGCGAAAAGATGTGGCGATGACCGGCGAAATCACTCTGCGTGGGAACGTTCTGCCGATTGGCGGCGTAAAGGAAAAGGTTTTAGCGGCAAGGCGCGCCCGGGTATCAACAATAATTCTACCCGTGCAAAATCGAAGGGATCTCGATGAAGTTCCAAAGGAGCCCTTCAAAGATATTCGCTTTGTTTTTGTAGAAAACATGAGGCAAGTGTTCCGCGAGGCCCTGAAAGAACAGGTCGTGCCAGCTCCGACACCGTCTGCTCCAAGGCCCACTCGTTTGCCGCAGCCCGCGAATGTGCGACCTGCGTAATGGGCCGAAAAGGCGCGTTTTACGGGAGCAAAAACAGGTGGCTGGAAACAGTACTCGAATAGTGCTATTTGACCTGTAGAATCAACAAGTTGGAGTGCAACCGTTTGGTCTGGAGTAGAATCAAAGTTGTCGGTTTTGATATTAGCGATTCACATCGCCTGCGTCCTCAACGGACTTGATGTTATTCCCTGGTGGGTTGGACTTGCGGTAAAGTAGCCCGGTATTCAGTTTTAAAAGCGGTAAAAATCTAAGGAGTTTTTAATGATACGACCCAGACGTAACTACACCTTCGCCCTATCAGCAATCGTTGCTCTTATTTTTTCTTTTTCAATCAACGCAGTAGCTAAATCGAATCCGAATTTTCCCAACGTCAAGATAAAGAATTTTGGTCAGATGGACGACCGGTTCTTTCGTGGTGCGCGTCCCAAGGATCAGGATTACAAAGCGCTTGCCGAACTCGGCGTCAAAACGGTGATTGACCTGACTGACAATTCAAGAGCGGAGGAGCAGCCGGCGGTTGAGGCAGCCGGACTTCGTTACATCAATATTCCGATGGTCGATAAGAGCTACCCGAGCATCGAGCAGGTAAATGAATTTCTAAAAGTCGCCAACGACCCTGAAACGGGCAAG
>DATJKB010000300.1:0-2371 GCA_035491875.1 Pyrinomonadaceae bacterium
TTCATCGTCAAATACACCAACTTCACCAGCGGCATCATCTGTTTGAGTCGCTGACCGGCGTTCAACCCATTCATTGTTGGCATGCTGATATCGAGCACCACCACATTTGGATTCAACTCCTGCGCCGCTTCAACAAGTGCCTGACCGTCGTTGAAAGTACCGACGACTTCAAATTCGGGCTCCATCAGGTTCTTAAGAGCATCAAGTAATAAAGTGTGATCATCTGCGAGAATGATTCGGGGGCGTTGCATAGACCCTCCCTTCAGCCTTGTAGTTGGATAAATCGGGAATTAGGGGAGCAGAAACTTCGATACGCGAACCTCGCCGGGGTTGCGAGTAAATGTTGATTTCTCCGCCAACTATCCTCAGACGTTCCCTCATGCTGAGGAAGCCCAGGCCTTTGTCCATTACGTCTGATTTTGTGTCGAAGCCACATCCGTTATCTGAAATAGAAAGCCGGATCGCATGCTCTGTTTTTGTCAGCAATACTTGAACAGAATCAGCACCGCTGTGTTTCGAACAATTGCGTAAGACTTCTTGTGCGATTCTAAAGATGCACAGAGTCGCGTCTTTTGGGAGGTCGGCCGGAAAGCCGCTTTGATGGAAATGAATCCGAGCTTTCCCATTCTGTTCATCGCATAAACTCTTCACGGCTGCTGCCAACCCCAGATGATCTAACTTCGACGGATGCAACTTGTAAGACAATCTGTGGATGTCGCTGGCAATTTCCTGAGCTTGCACTTGCAGCCGCTGAAAACGCTTGCGAAGCGTGAAGGGTCGCTCGATTTGCTGTCCCATTTGTTCCATTTCGATCGACAATACGGCCATGCGTTGGCTCAGATCATCGTGTAGCTCTCGGGCCACTCGTTTGCGCTCTTCTTCCTGCGCAGCGATTAACCGGCTACCGAGATACTTTAGTGACTCCTCGGCGCGTTTCCGCTCAGAGATGTCGATCATGAAACCGTGCATTTTTCCGTGAGCACGATTTTCCGGTGTGATGCTCACGAGGTTCTGCACCCAAACCACGCGGCCATCGCTACCTACCATGCGAAACGTCAGATCAAAATGGTCCGCGGCCGTAGTTTGTTTCTGATAAGCGTTCAGCACACGCTGACGATCATCGGGATGGATATGTGATGACAGGAAGTTGGGTTCGTACCACATGCTAGTTGGATAACCAAGCATCTTCATCGCCTGCTCACTCACATAGGTAAACCGATGAGGTTCAACCTCCCCTTCCCAGGCCATCACCTTCGTGGTTTCGAGCAACTGACTCAGGCGCGCCTGAGTGTGCTTAACATCTTCGCGAACAGACGCAACGTCTTCGTGCGTAATAAGGACTCTAAAGGTCGAGCCCGGCAAATTCAGGCGAGCGGCGTGCAATACAAATGGCCGGCCTTGATGAACCGATTGGCAGTGATACTTGCGATGAAATTCGCACTCATCCCCAACTAGAATCTGTTGAAGATCTTCTGCGAGAGAAATCTGTGCCTCTTCTTCTTCAAATTCCGAATCAGTTACCCGTTTACAATTCTCGAAATAGTAAGGTGTGACATCGAACGTTTCGGCGGCTCGTGTTCGGCCTCGCTGGAATAAATGCCACGCCTTGCTCGCGTACAAGATTTTTCCCGATTCGCTTAATACAGCGACGTTCGAAATGCACGCATTAACGAGTGCACGTAGGGTCTCATCCGACAAAACATCGTCCCTTTTAATGGACGGCTCAATTCTTTTGGTAGCTGCAGAAGTCATATTGGGAGACCATGTTTGTTGCGTTTGAAATCGCCAATGCGGCCAAATTGCAACTTTTGAGTTCACCGAGTCCTGCGACATGTTTGATTTTCCGTTTGTCTCACCACTTCACGGCGGGTCGGTAGTTCTAAAGCTCGTGCGTTTCCGCCGTCACCCGTGCCTTTAAATCAGTGCTGCGACTGCTCAATACCGCTAACGCGCCTTTGAGAACAGCAAAATCGTCGGAAGAAAGATACTGATCAAGGTCCGATTCCGACTCCCACTCGCTTAACAGCAACGAGGAATTCTCATCCGTGGCGTCAAGATAGAAACGAAAAGTCCGGCATCCCTTGACGTGGCGAACAGGTCCCAGCAAGCCGGCGATAGTTTGCGAGAGCTCCATTCGCTTTTCTGGTCGAGCAGTAATCCTGGTTGTTTTAACAATCATGACTGTCCACCCTGTACGTTGACCTCCCAATCGCAGACACTTCGAGCGGGTCCGCACGCTGCAGTTCTGTTGTAGTTCTCGTTTGCTGAGTACCGACTGGGCCTTTGCTACCTTCTTTGCAAACGCTGTGCACAAGAGAGTCGCGCCTTGATGCTCTCTACCGTCGACCCTTTTGTTATAAAGACTTAACTG
>DATJKB010000301.1:0-3385 GCA_035491875.1 Pyrinomonadaceae bacterium
AGCCATTGAAACCAGGTAAACGCGCAATCCTATCCTCAACTTTTCCTTTCAGATGCTCCAATCCACTTGCGCCCCGAAACAACGTTCGCACGACGTGATTTGTTTCGTGTTCCGCTTTTGGTCCCTGGCCCACGGGCGCCCAGAATCGCGACACAATAAACCTCGCCAGATCCTGCGAAAACTTAGTCTGCGATAACTTAACTCGCGCAACATTCCAGTAGAAGTTTGTATGGATCGACTCCTCTTGCACGATGCCGGCCAGTAACTTCTTCAAAACCGGATGGCCCGAAAGTTCACCCAGTCTCTGATACGCCTGGAGCGCGGTGATCTCATTGATCGTTCCCCAAACCATGTGGGCCGCATGAAAGTGTTGCCCGAACGGCCTCACGGCAATGTTCAGCAAGTAGCTTTGAATCTTGTAGTAGGCAGGAATCTTGCGCATCGCCTCGGTCTGCCACTTTTCTTCCGTGGGATATCCTGCCTCGTTAAGAAAGCGGTTCAGTAGATTTCCGTGATGAAGCTCTTCAATGCTCCAACGGTCCATAAACTTTCGTATCACTGGATCGCGGCCTGTCGGCGTGCGCAGCAGTTCCCGATAGTACATATCGGTGTAGTACTCAATGTCCCGCATGTACAGCAGCACCGGAATAAACGCAGGGTTAAGCGGATGGTCCTTAATCTCATCCCACTTGATGTTGTTCACGTAGTCCTTTGAAAGCGCTCTGGGCTGTCGTTCATACCAATCCAGAACGTCTTTATCGGTTTCAAACATAGAGTCTCCTGAAAAGGCGAGTAATCGTCTAAAAGGTCGTCGATCTATGTACGATAAACCCTTGGCTCGTGGATTTAGTTCAGATTGTTCCCGACTGACCGCTTGAGGAAGAGCGTCTGAATCATAGTTTAGGAAGCACCAAATGATAAATAAAAAACTTGCGAGTTACTGGGAGCGCGGACGTCTCGTCCGCAAATGAGCGCGAAGCGCGAACGCGCTGGGCGTCTATCGACGCGTTTGCGGACGAGACGTCCGCGCTCCCAGTCTCTTGCTTCAGCGCCGCGTTCTGTTATATCTACTGACGCCAATGAAGCCGTTCACACACATGGACGACCAGGGACGCGTGGCCATGGTTGACACCAGCACGAAGGAAGCAAGTGTGCGCCGCGCGGTTGCTTCCGGGCGCGTTTTGATGTCGCGTGAAACTGTCGCGGCTTTACGTGCTCAAAGAACACCCAAAGGTGATCCAATTGAAACGGCACGAATCGCCGGAATCATGGCGGCCAAGCGAACAGCGGAACTTATTCCGCTTTGCCATCCACTGTCTCTGACGCACGTCGATATTCAAGCCAGCATCGAGGAAGACGGCGTGACACTTACCGCGGAAGTCTCCACAAGAGCTCAAACAGGCGTTGAGATGGAGGCGTTGACGGCCGTTTCCGTAGCAGCCTTAACCGTGTATGACATGTGCAAAGCGCTGGAAAAGGGGATGACAATTACCGCCATCCGGCTGGAGCGGAAGGAAGGCGGCAAATCGGGCGACTATCAAAGGTAAGGGCAAAGGCAAGGGCAAAGGCAAAGGCAAGGGGGAATTGGAACCTGGGAGTGCGATTGTGCGTTATTCAAGGCGACCGCCACTCGCCCAGAAGCTAAAGCGGCTCGAACATTTAGAGGAGAATTTTCAATGCGAGTAAGTATTTCCCAGGACGCGCGGCCGCAGGCCATGACGCTTCTCATAGCCACGACCATTTCGGTCGTCCTTTGGTTCATCCCTTTTGCTGAAGTTCTCACCTATCCGTTCCGAATATTCGTAACATTCATTCACGAAGGCGGTCACGCAATCGCAGCACTGTTGACCGGTAATTCCGTGGAGAGTTTGAGCGTTGCGATGAATGCGAGCGGCGAGACGTACACGACCCAGGGCGGTTTCATATCCCAGTTCTTCATCTCAAGCGCGGGCTACATCGGCTCGATGGCATTTGGCGCGCTCTTACTCGTACTCATTCGCAAAGCGATAGCCGCCCGCATCGTATTGCTGGGCTCGGCAGCGATCATCTTTGCATTGACGATGATTTACGGATTATTCAAACCGCTGTTTAGTTGGAACAACTGGTCAGGCATTCCATTCACCTTGCTGGCAGGCACGATTCTTACAGTTGGACTGGTGCTCATCGCTCGTTTTGCGACTGCGAAGGTAGCAGGATTTTTTGTGAGTTTTCTTGCAGTGCAGTGCGTGCTCAACGCGCTGTTTGATCTAAAGACGGTCTTCTTTCTTGCTTCACCCTTTGCGCCTTCAGTATCGACAGACGCGGTGAACATGGCGAATGCTACCGGCCTTCCGGCAATTCTGTGGGCGGCTCTCTGGATCGTTCTTGCGCTTGGAATTCTTTGGTTCGCGATGCGGCTTTATGTGGCGGGCAGAGACAGAAGCTTCCAACCTGATCTGCCGTTTGAGGATACTCCGACAGTGTAATCAGGGGCAGGTGCAGCAGGCAGGAGCAGGAAACTGTTTAGTAAAAGAAGGCATTGGTCATTTGAGATTTGAAATTTGAGAATTGATATTTGCGATTTGCTTATCGAGATTCTAGTTCGGTAGACCACCGACTTCATGCCGGTGGTATCCAATCTCAAATATCAATTCTCAAATTTCAAATCTCAAATGACCAATGATTTCTTTTCTTACTGAAATCAGAAACTATACTTATATCTCAACGTAAGTCCTCTTCCCGCGCCATCGATTCCCCAGCTGATCCCTCGATAATACTTGTCGGCAATGTTTTCGAAATCGAACATCACTTCGGATCGCTCACCGAAACGAACTGAACCCCGAACACCAATCAATCCATAACCTGGCACCGCAGTAAACATCGGCACCGCTGTGTCGTTGTTCGCGATGAAAACGCCATTGATGGTCGCGCCAAGAGGAAGCAGACGATTCTGCACCTGGGCCAAGGTCTCTCCCGTCGGTATCAGAATTCCGCCGGCAGACCCGCAGCCAGTTGAACCCGGCGTGGTTAATCCCCGCACGCATGCTCCACGCCTGAAGAAGTTTTGGATATTCGCGCGAGACCGCGCAGCGCCGGTGCGGCGGTCGACCAGATCGAGTGAAGACAACCTTCGCTGACGGCCTGTCAACGTCGAATATGCTTCCACATAAAAGCGCGACTGCGGTTGCCAACGGAGACTCAGGAAACCAGTCGGATTCGGTAGACCACCTTCGATATTCGGCGGCAATCCATTCAACAAGCTGTACGTTCGAATATAAGTGAAATTGCTGGTTGCACTGAATTGGTCGTTGAAGCGAGCACGCGCGTCAAACTCAAAGCCATTAAACCTTGCATCATCAAAGTTCACCCGAACCAACACTGGACTCGTCGGCGCAGCCTGAACGAA
>DATJKB010000302.1:0-4995 GCA_035491875.1 Pyrinomonadaceae bacterium
ACTTCATCTTTTTGCACAGCGCCTTCGCGCATTCCGACATAGACGTATTGACCGAGCGTTTCGTCGTAGTAAAAACAAACCCAACCGGGCGTAATTTCGTCAGTCGAGATGTTGTTCAGCAAGGGAAGATTGGATCGGAGAGCCAACTGGGCCAGCTCCGCTTCCAAAGCCTGGGCCTCCGCACTGCCGGGTGTGGCCGCCAGTTGCTGGCGAATAAGAGAAGTATCTTCAGTTAAAAACAGGATCCGGCCAGAAAATTTGATTCGGTCGGCTCGCTTTTCGTGTGACTGTGTCGCCATCGTTCTCCAATAAACCCGCGGATTCTTAGTGACATTTGCCTTCGCCAGCAGAGTAATTATAACCTCAGGTTGATAAAACCCTTAGTGGGCACTTTGGCGTCTAAGGGATTTGGTGAGGGTATTAAGGAGGAAACGTCAAATATGAAATTGTTAATGCATAAGCTGGCACTGGTCCTTTTTGTTGTGTCGCTAACGCTCCTAACCGGAGGACCGCAGCACTTGATCTCCGGCGCCGCCAATACTGTCGCGGCGCAGGAATGGGACGATCAGCAGAAGATCGATATCTACAAGCGATTCGTCGACAACCGCATACCGAATCCAACCGTTGCGTACCAGGCGGCACGCGATTTCATGACGCGCTATCCAAAGGAGAAGAGTGAGTACAGTGACTACATAAAACAGTGGATGATGTTTTATGAAAGAGATGAGCGCAAGACACGGCTGCCGATTCTGATCAACGAAAAGAATTTCGTCGAAGCTTATAAAGTTGGTAATCAAATTCTGACAGACGAGCCTAACTATCTTCGCGCTCAGATCGATCTTGGTTATGCAGGTTATATCGCTGCATCAGCTAAGAACGAGTCTTTTAACACCGTCGCGCTCGACTACGCACGAAAAGCTATTCGCGAGATTGAATCCGGCAAGGCGCCGACCGAATGGGCGCCTTTCAAGGGCAAGGACGACACGCTTGCTTATCTCAATTACGCGGTAGGTTTTCTGACACTCAAGACCACTCCCGATCAGTCCATCGATTCGTTGATCAAAGCGTTGCAGTACGAGAGTGAGATCAGGAAAACTCCATCGACCTACTATTTCCTTGCTGTTGGTTACGAGTCAGGTCCTTACAAAACTCTTTCGACGGCGTTTCAAAACACTTATGCCAACAAGCCGGAAACACCCGAGAGCAAAGCAGCGCTCGAGAAGCTAAATGTACTCATGGATCGCATCATCGATGCGTACGCTCGCGCGATTGCGGCGGCGGGAACAGACCCGAAGACGGAACAGAGCCGAAAAGAGTGGCTGGCGCAAATGACAAACTATTACAAGTTCCGGCACGGCGGAAGCGATGCGGGTTTGACCGAGTTCATTGCGGCAGCGTTGAGTAAGCCGCTGCCCCCGAAGCCGTAAGAGACAGAAGGCAGTAGGCAGTAGGCAGCCTTCTGCCTTCTGCTTTTTGCTTTCTGCCTTACTGAGTCGCTTTTGGTGAGAGCTCAATTTCGTAGCCATCAGGATCGTTGACGTATGCGAAAGGTAGATCGGGCCCAAACTCGCCACGTTCCTTCAATTTACCTCCTGCAGCGATCACCTGTTCGACGGCGGCATCGAGTTGCGCTTTATCTTCCAGCTGAAAACCGTAGTGGCTAATGCCACCGCTTGAGCCAGTTTCTTCTTCAGGTTTGGCCTGGTGAAGCGCGATCAGATCGACAGATCCGGGCGTATTGAGGAAGACCAATTCTGAGCCATAACGAAACCTTTCCTGCATCCCAAAAACGGACTTGTAGAAGTGGAGGGAGCGGTCCATGTCTTGGACCATCAGATGAATGTGGGTCAAGCCGAGCGTCTTTATCATATTCAGTTCCGTTCCTTACGATGCCACTGCTCTACGCATTGGACGTTCACGCTGGTGGATAAAGTATTGGCGAAATCTCGCTGCGATACCCTGGCCTTGAACCATGGAGGTTCACGGTTCCTCACTCAAATTCAGTATCGAACGTCAGGATTCCATGGGTCAACTCTCTGCCTATCCTCGGAGCTCTCCGTAGCAAAGGAACAACTTCTCGTTTTCTTAAGAAGATTCTTGTCCACGGCTTTGCCGCCCGATGTGAGGCGATGGCTTTGCCTCGCCGTAAGGTGCTCTCTCTTTTTGGGCTGTGCCCCAGGTTTGGGCTTTGCCCTCCTATAGACAAAGTACGAATCCACAATGTTGAGTGGACTAGCAAGCTCCAGGTCATAGACCGAACCGAGGGCGCAGCCCATGATGAGAGAGGCACGTTACGGCGAGGCAGAGCCGTCGCCGCACAACGGGCGGCAAAGCCGTGTCTCTGTGGCTCAGGTTGGTTGCGGCAAAGCTGCGCTGTGTCTCGCTGGTTATAAAATCCACCACCGAGACACAGAGAACTAATTCAAATTAGGACACCACTCGCCCCCGAACTATCTTGACGTCGCAAACGTATTCGTAGCAGACTTTGCGAGATTCACCATGGTCGTAAAGCAAACAGAGACAGGCATAGTTCAGGATCTTGACATCTTGCGGCGGCTCGGACGCGCGCGCGAGTTTATCGATCATTGCTACGACCACCCCCTCAACCTGGATCAGATCTCCGAGAAAGCCTGTTTCTCTCGCTATCACTTCCTGCGCTTGTTCCGCCAGGCATTCAACCAGACTCCGCACCAATACCTCATAGAACGTCGCATCGAGAAGGCCAAAGAGCTCCTGAAGGGCGACGAACTGCGCGTCACTGACGTGTGCTTCGAAGTCGGTTTTCAGAGTCTCGGTTCGTTTAGCACGCTGTTCCAAAAACGCGTGGGCCACGCTCCGATTACGTTTCGTGAAAAGGCAAAAGCGACTGAACGCGCGAAACAACAAGTGCCCGGTTGTTTCCTGGTGATGTATAAACTCGAATCCGCTTGAAGAACATCCACAGATTACGCAGATTACACAGATTTAGAGCTTAGACAGCTCAGTTGAGTACTCCGGCTTACTGGTCCAACCGTTGAGAATGTAAGCATCGGCCCTCAACTCCGCTGTCTAAGCTCTAAATCTGTGTAATCTGTGTAATCTGTGGATACTCTTAAGCAACTTTCGAGAAGACTTCCCACCCTCGAATCCGTAAGCTTGTGCCAAACTTTATCCTTGGGAGAAGAAGCCACCATGATTCGAAGGATGTCTCACGCCACAATTTTCGTAAACAATCAGAATGAAGCTTTGGAGTTTTATCGCGACAAGCTCGGGTTCAAAGTGCACACCGACGCGATGGTCGGCGACGACTTTCGTTGGCTGACTCTATGCACGAACGACGACCCGGAGTTTGAAATTGTTCTGATGGAACCCAAACCGGGCATGTTGATGGACGAAGAGACATCGAATCAGTTGCGCGCAATCATGGATAAAGGTGTGTTGGGCGCCGGCGTCTTCAATACAGACGATTGCCGCGGCACCTATGAAGAGTTGAAAGCGAAGGGCGTTGAGTTTATGTCAGAACCGGCCGAACGTTTTTACGGCGTCGAAGCGATTTTTCGCGATAACTCTGGTAACTGGTTCAGCCTCACGCAACCTGCCGACGGATACCGCTAATCATTGTCGATTGCCGATTGCCGATTGCCGATTGTTTTCCTCCCGTGGGAAGTATTTACTCTTTAACTCAATCAGGTCGCCGCATACCCCTGGCAATCGGCAATCGGCAATCGGCAATGATCGAGTTGGCAATTGGTAATCACGCGAGTTAGGATACCCGCGCTTTTCGGCTCGAAAATACTTTCATTCAAATCGATTGGAGCAACCCCCATGAAGAAGACTACTGCAGTCCTAGGTCTGCTAGTGGCCGTCATGTTTGCAAGCTTCGTGTCCGCCAAACCCGTCGATCAGCCACGAATGCAAGCAGCGAAGTCAGATCTGCTCAGCGCAAGAGCACAATTGATGCAGGCGGACCACAACAAGGGAGGTCATCGCACAAAGGCGATAAATCTCATCAACCAGGCCATCGCTAACGTTAACCGAGGGATCGCGTTCGATCGTAGAAATAACCACGCAAGTGCGACTGCTAACCCATTGGCGAGCGTCGATCAACCGCACATGACTCGCGCGCTTGATCGCTTGAAGGATGCTCGCAATAATCTCGAGCAAGCGACGCCTGACAAAGGCGGTTTTAGAGCGAAGGCAATCTCGCTCGTTAATGCGGCTATCGAAGAGGTGAAACTCGGTATCTCGGCTGCCTCGGACTAACCTAACTCAAGTTGTAAAAGATTCTGAGTTTTTGCATAACCGAGGGACAGCTTTCAACGGCTGTCCTTTTGTTTTCCGATATGCGACCACGTATCAAATGGACCGAGCGTAAGTTTGAGTTTACCTTCCCCACCGGTCTCTATCCTGAACTGATGGAGCGGCTGCGTGGTGTACCTCCGCGACTGGAAGATCACCTTACCAACCTACCCACCGCGATTTTGATAATGCGTCACGACGGCCGCTGGTCGATGCAGGAAAACGCGGGGCACCTGGTCGATCTCGAAACGCTCACGCAACGCCGCATCGAAGAGTATGTCGCAGGCGTACCGGTACTGCACGCAGCCGACATGAGCAATCGGAAAACGTACGAAGCAAACTATAATGACGTAAACTCAGCAGAGATTCTGAAAGCCTTTCGGGAACTCCGCACAGCAACCATCAAACGGCTGAATGAACTTGATGATGAACTCTTCGGACGTACCGCACTCCACCCCAGGCTGAACGTTCCTATGCGTCTGGTGGATTTGCTCTTCTTTACTGCCGAACATGACGATTATCATCTGACGCGAATTGCGGAGCTTTCATCGCTGTTAACGAAACCTTCTTAGTTAAAACTACGAGATTTGGCCCACATGAACCGATACCTTCTGCTTCTTTTGCTTATCGCTTTCACCGCAACCACGAACGCACAACAGTCTTCTCTGGATGCGCTCGTCGAACGTGACATTGCATCTCTTTTAGCAACGTACAAGA
>DATJKB010000303.1:0-5353 GCA_035491875.1 Pyrinomonadaceae bacterium
TTGTTCGAGATGTCGTAGGTGAAGCTGCCGTTGAAATTTGCGCCAAGAATAAAGAGACCCTGGCCCAAGCCAACCGCGTGACCTCCCGCAAACGAGTTTCCGGTGAACGTAAAGTCGACGTCGGCGTTGTTGATCAAGCTCAAGTTCATGTGATCGCCGCCGTGAGCGGAGAACGAGTTGTTGGTCACAAATGCGTTGACCACCGCGGTCGTCTCTGCTTCGAGCTGGAATCCATCGTCGCCAGTCGCGGCATTCGTGTTCTTGATCGTGCAACCGGTAACGGTGATTTGCGATGTACCGCTCTGGTTGTCGATCAGGAGGTTGTGCTGGAAGCCGCCGCTGATGACAGTGTTGGTGATCGAGTTCGTACCGGTTAACTGGTCGAACCTCATGCTGCTGTCGCGGAACGGGCTCGATACATTGGTGCCGTTCACGCCGTGGACGACGCTGTTGGCCATTGTGAAGTTAACGACGTTGAACCCGTCGATTCCGTAGTTCTGGCTGCCATTAACGCGAATCCGCGTAAGCGATACGTTGGTCGCGTTGCGAACCGCGATGCCAGTGCCCGCAGGAACACCCGCCGTAGGATCGGTGTCTGCGCCTGTGAGGTTCTGAATCTGGCCGCCGGAGCAGGTTGCTGGACTCGCCTCGGTGCAAACCCCTCCGTTGCCGGCCACGGTGAAACTGCCGGAAGTGCTCGACAGGATAATCCCGTTCGGACCGCCGCTGGTTGAGACGCTGGTCAGCGTCACATTAAGCGGTGTGGTAGGCCCACCCGACCGCGTTATTTCAACGGCTGCTGCGCCAGTCGTGGAGAGCGTTCCGCTGGTTGTTGTGATGGTGCCGGAGTTGTTTTGTGCCAACAACGCTTTCTGATTCGCGTTCGGCGAAATGTCGAGATCATCAAATGTGATCGGACCGGAGTTTGAAGTAAGACTCACACCGGTGCCGGCCGACGAGGTTACTGCCGTGTTGTTAAAATCAAAATTACCACTCGAACTGGCTATGTTGATGCCGATTCCAGTCGGGCTGGAAATAGTCGTCGAGCCACTCACCAAACTACCGGAGACCGTGTTCAAGCTAATTCCGGTGCCGCCGCCTGAAATGCTTGCAATGGTTGCTGTGAGGGCGCCGTTGGTAAGAGTAAGCGCCCCGCCGGTTCCGTTCAGCGTCACATCTGAAATATTGAGCGCGACAAAGCCTGAGCCGGTGATGTCAGGGGCTGCATTACCACCCGTATATCCGCGCAGGATATTGTTCTGAGCGACCGTAATTCCGATGCCGGCGCTTGTCATGTTAACGATTACACCGTTGCCGCTGTTAGTCGCTGGCAATGGGTCGCTGCCTGCCGGAGGAGTTACGCCGGAGATCGCAGACAAGGTTGCCGTGGCATCTTGCCCGATGAATTTCTGGCCATTCAGCAAGGTTACGGGACCCACGTAATCGAGCGCGCTTTCGTAGACAAAGATATTGTCATTAGCCGCGGGGTTGTTGCCGGAACCGTTGTTGAGCGCGGCGAATGCCGCAAGCGTCGAAAATGGATTTGTAAGACGGCCGCACCCTGCTGCAAGCGTAAGGCAGGCAGCGCCGTTGTTATTAATAAACCAGATCATGCCGCTGACAGTGATCGACACTGTAGCCGTATCAGTGTTGCCTTCGTTGTCGTTTAGCGTATAGGTAAAGGTGTCTGTACCTTCGAAGCCTGCCGGCGGGTTGTACGTGAAAGAACCGTCCGCACTGAGATTGACGTTTCCTCCGTTGGCGCTTGTCGCGCCAGCGGAGACTGTGAGCGCCGGTCCTACCCCATCCGCGTCGGAATCGTTCGCCAAAACACCAGTGCCGACCGGGACCGTAATGCGAATGTTACCCGCAGCTGAATAACTATCGTTTCGCGCTAGCGGAGTTGTTTGCACTGAGCCCGCGACAAAATTTGTATTCGGATCAACAGTGTCCGTGAACGTGACTCCAGTCGCGTCCTCGCCACTTGCGCCGATCACGACGGTATATTTCAACGTGTCGCCAGGATCTGCCTGACCATCCATATCAACATCCGTGATCAGCGCATCCGTCTTCGTCGCAGTGACGATGGGCGCCATTAAGTTAGCGATCGCTCGGCTCTTCGCGAATGAACGATTGGACGTCGACCCAGCTGAATCTGCTAGGGAGTCCTTGGTCTGTTCAGCGTTGATCTGAGGCGTAACAGGGTTAGCGGACTCGCCTTTCCGTAGCCATCCGGAATTCATGGATTGGACGGATATCGCGAACCCGACTGCTGCTAACACGCAAACACTCGCGATTAGAAGAGGAAAAGACCTTGCTTTTTGAGATTTGGACAATTTGCGTGTGTAACGATTTCGGTAACTATTACGCGACAGCTTTTTAGGCGACATTGAGGAACTCCTTCTGGGTCGGAAACAGGAAATTGAGAACGTAGAGCGAGCGAATTTATGGCGATCCGATACAGGACCGGCGTTAACGGGTTAATGAGAGCGCACTGAAACCATCAGTGATTCAACTAATAATCAGAAAAGCCTCGGCCAGTTTTTAGGGATGGAAACCTGGAACGGGCGAGGTCCAGCCTGAGGCCGCCCCAAGAGAAGGTCTGGCCAATTCGTCAGCAAAAACAGCGTCGGGGGCGGCTGTTCAGTGGAATCCATCCTTAGAATGCTTTAATGCATTCCTTTGCTGTGGGCACGTGCGAATTGGTGCGCGGATTCTAGTGCGGTGTCGTCGTCGGGTCAAGCAAAATACCAAATCTTAGAAAGAATACTGAGATTGTGTCCGTAATTGTTCTGGTGACCTTCACTTGATCCTTGAGGCTAACACTGCTCAAACAAGAGGCTACTGTTTGATCTGATCTTTCAGGTTGAGGTTTCGAACCAACCGGTGGAGATAGTTGGGATGGACGCCCAGCAACTTAGCAGCTTCAGTGTAGTTTCCCTTTGCCTTTTCCATCGCCGTAAGAATGATTTGCTTCTTAGTTTGTGCTACAGCGTCGTGATAGCTCGTTGCGGAGGCGGCTGTTCGCGTGCTTTCGCTTTCGAGGAGCGCTTCCGGTAGATCTTCAGGAAGGATCAGATCAGTGGTGCCGAGCACTAAAGCGCGTTCCATGGCGTTTTCCAACTCACGAACATTGCCGGGCCAATCGTACGCACTGAGTCGAGCACGCGCCTCAGGCGACAGTCCTCGAAGTTTTCGATTGCACTTAACGCTGTATTTATCAGCAAAATAATTCGCAAGCAGCGGGATGTCTTCGCGCCGGTCGCGTAAGGCGGGAAGCTCAAACGACACCACGTTGAGACGGTAATACAAGTCCTGACGGAACTCTCCAGCTTCGATAGCCTCTTCCAGGTTTCGATTCGTGGCAGCGATCAAGCGAATATCGATCTTGATGGTTTGTGTTCCGCCGACGCGTTCGAATTCTCGTTCCTGCAAGACCCGTAACAGTTTTACTTGTAGGGCCGAACTCAGCTCGCCTATTTCATCGAGAAACAAGGTGCCGCCCTCGGCGATCTCCAGCCGGCCCTTCTTCTGTGTCAGCGCGCCTGTGAACGCACCTTTCTCATGGCCGAACAACTCGCTCTCGAGCAACGATTCAGTTAGTGCAGCACAATTCACCGCCACAAATGGTTTCTGCACGCGTTTGCTGTTGCGATGGATCGCACGCGCTGCCAGTTCCTTGCCTGTTCCGCTTTCACCCGTAATCAAAACATTGGAATCAGTCGGCGCGACTTTTGAAATGAAGTGATAGACACGTTGCATCGGGCCGCTTTCGCCGATCATGTTGTGATCGATATTTACGTCAGCCAGCAGTCGCTGATTCTCGCTCTCAAGCCATTCAAACTGCCGCGCGTTTTCAATCGCTACCGCGGCGATGCCTGAGATTGCCGTAACGAGTTGCAGGTGATCTTTATTGAACTGATCTTGTGGGTCTGTGCTGTCGAGATAGATGACGCCGATGTTATGGTCGAACATCATCAATGGCACACACATTACAAACATCGCACCGGCGCTGATCAAACTGTCAGTGCCGAGATTCGGATCCAAAGTGTTACTGGTCAGCAACGAAACGCCGTCGCGCATTACCTGGCGAATGATGGTACGGCTGACGATTACGGTCTGATCTTTCCCATGCGCTCGATCGAGACCAAAAACGGAAGTCGGCTCCAGAGAGCCTTCAGCCGAGAGCAGTATCGCGCCGCGCTGTGCCGGCACGACTTCGAATAGCAATATCAACAACCGCTCTTGTAGCTCTTCGAGACCGCGAATGGCATTGATCGTCGTGCTGACTTTCATTAACGCACTCAAATCGCGGGCCATCAGATACAGCGCATCGTCAAAGCGAACTTGCACCGTCGAACCGCTCAACACTTGACGCTCGTCTATCTCGATCTGACTTGATTTCGAGCTCTCGTCACCTTCAAACAACAAAAAGAGAAACTGCGATTCACCGACACGCACACGATCGCCATGTTGGAGCACCCGCGTTTTCACGGGAACGTCGTTGACAAACGTCCCGTTCAGGCTGTCGAGGTCGTTAATGACGTAATCGTCCCCACTTTTTTCGAGCTTGGAATGACGCCGTGAGACGGCTGATTCGGCGATGCAAAGATTTGCCGACGTTTCGCGCCCAATTACAGTGCCTTCATCGATTACATTGAAGACGGCGCCTTTTAAACGTCCCGAAATGGCTGCAAGTCTTGGCTGCATTGGTTGAGAGAATGGTCAGGTTTTAATCAACGGAGAGTCTACGCGGTGGTTCGAATAGCACGCAACCAGAAACATTGCCGATTGCCGATTTTTGATTGCCGATTGACCGTTGCGATATCGGCCAATCGGAATTGCGTGCTCATGGGAACCAACTCCCACTGAACAAAGCAACGTGCCAAACAATCAGTACTCAAGGTCACTGAAACGACTCAAGTTGCCATAGGTAGTCACGAAGTCGGATTGCCCCGCTGAGATGCAAAACATTCAACCTCAGATACAAGGCGCAAGGTACAAGACATCATCACTCAATCTTCACTGAAATAACGCAAGCTCAGATAAATGCAGGTGAGGAAGGGGGATTTACCCCCGCTCAAGATCCAGAATATTCAAGGTTCGGGAAACTGCTCAACTGATGTCCGATACGCTTCAGCTTGTCGTTGTGCAGCCGAATAACTCAACCTTGATCAAATTTCTGAGAGCTTGAGTTACACCGTTGGTCGACGACAAGCTGAAGGAACCTCTGATCAAGTGGGTATTCAGTACCGTCCGCGGTAGCGGATGGCCACGAGTCAACGTCATGAGCATACAGGTGCTACTAATATCGTGGCTTGTGTGGTGGCCATCCGCTACCGCGGACGGTACT
>DATJKB010000304.1:0-11336 GCA_035491875.1 Pyrinomonadaceae bacterium
CACGATGGCATCCGCTTTTTGAGCGACAGCATAATTCACGAGTAGTCCACGAAATGAATCAACGCGAAGCCGGCAATTGCCTTGCTGGAGATCTTTCAGCACTTCGTCGAGGATGTCCTGCCGTTCTTCTATCGAAAAGAATGGCTGCTTTTCGGGATTGACGAGGATGCCTATGATGATTTCATCGAAGAGCTTGCAGCCTCTTTCGATGATGTCGAGATGGCCATTTGTGACAGGGTCGAAGGAGCCGGGGTAGATGGCGCGCCGCATGGACCGAAATGGTAGCATGACCGGGCGACGAGAGCAGCCGGAAGAAGACGCGGGGACGGGGAGACACAGGGACGCGGAGAATCACCGCGTCCCCGTGTCTCCCCGTCTCCGCGTCTCACAGCTTGGTTCTTGACACCTCAGCATACGGATGGTTCAATACGCCTTGATAATTCGCGTGGTGAGTTAAGGCGACTTGCGGCCACGTAAAATAAACCGCTAAACAGCTCGGCAATCTTGCATCAGGTTTCAAGAGGCTCCGCGTTGTTAGGCGCGGGGCCAATTTTATTGCCGATTCAGGGGCCAAGAGCGAAGCGCAAAGAGCTAGGGGCGTCAAGCCCTGGCGCTTATCACTTTGCTCTTACCGACATTAAATGAGCACTTTTCTCCAAGCACTTCGAGAGCGGATCGTCGTTTTTGACGGCGCGATGGGTACCAACATTCAGTCGCAGAATCTCACGCCGGATGATTTTGGCGGGCTCGACGGCTGCAATGAATACCTTGTTGTTACCAAACCCGAAGCCATCGAGACAGTCCACTCAGGTTTCCTCGAGGTCGGCTGCGACGTTGTTGAGACCGATTCGTTTGGATCGACTTCGATAGTTCTCGCTGAATACAACATTGCCGACCAGGCATATGATCTAAACTTCAAAGCAGCCGAACTCGCGAAAAAAGTTGCGCGCGATTACACCACTCAAGACAAGCCTCGTTGGGTGGCTGGTTCGATGGGCCCGACCACTAAACTTCCGTCGCTGGGCCACATCTCTTTCCTTGACATGAAAGCCTCTTTCGCTGAACAAGCACGAGGCCTGATTGACGGCGGCGCTGATCTGCTAATCGTCGAAACATGTCAGGACATACTGCAAACCAAAGCAGCACTCTCCGCAATCTTCGAATACTTTGAAGAGATTCGCCGGCGCGTCCCCGTTTTTGCTCAAGTCACGATTGAGGCCTTCGGCACCATGTTGATGGGAACTGAAATCGGGGCCGCCTTAACCGCGTTAGAAATGTTTCCAGTCGATGTTATCGGCATGAACTGCGCTACGGGGCCGAAGCAGATGACGGAGAACGTCCGTTACCTCTGCCAGAATTCTGTGCTGCCCGTTTCAGTAATTCCGAACGCAGGCATTCCCGAGAACGTCGGCGGACACGCGCATTACAAAGAAACTCCTGAGTCGCTGGCTAACGATCTGCAACACTTTGCGCGCGATCTTGGAGTGAATGTTGTGGGGGGCTGTTGTGGCACGACGCCCAGCCATCTTCGTGCTGTCGTGGAAGCAGTGAAAGATCTCACTCCCAAGCCTCGACCGGGTCAACGACTCCCGGCCGCATCGTCGATCTTCATGCAACAGCCGTACATTCAGGACACTTCGTTTCTCATCATCGGCGAACGAGTAAACGCCAGCGGCTCGAAGAAAATGCGAGACCTGCTCAACTCGGAAGATTGGGATGGCTTGGTGTCACTGGCACGCGAGCAGGAGAAGGAAGGCGCTCATGTGCTCGACGTCAACGTCGACTTTGTTGGCAGAGACGGCGAGAAAGATATGCATGAGCTTGCTTCTCGTCTGGTAACAAACATCAAGATCCCTCTGATGTTCGACTCAACCGAATGGCAGAAGATGGAAGCGGGTCTTCAGCATGCCGGTGGCAAGTCGCTGCTCAACTCGACGAACTACGAGGATGGTGAGCCGCGGTTTCTGAAGGTGTTGGACCTCGCGAAAAGGTATGGTGCCAGCGTTGTCATTGGAACGATTGACGAAGAGGGAATGGCGCGAGGGGCCGAAGGAAAGTTCAAGATCGCCAAACGGGCCTACGAACAAGCAACGGGCACTGCAGGCATACTCCCGTCGGATATTTTCTTTGATCCCCTAGCGCTTCCGATTTCCACTGGTATTGAAGAAGACCGCCGCAATGCGCTCGAAACGATCGAAGGAATTCGCCGGATTAAGAAGGAGCTACCTGGTTGTTTCACACTTCTGGGTGTGTCGAATATCTCTTTTGGACTGAATCCGGCTTCGCGTGTCGTCTTGAATTCAGTTTTCCTGCACGACGCCGTCGAGGCCGGACTCGACGCGGCCATCGTCAATGCCAGCAAAATTGAACCGCTCAATCGAATCGGCGAGAAGGAACTGAAGGTCGCACGCGAGTTGATTTACGACGAACGGAAGTTCGAAGGCGACACGTGCATCTACGATCCGCTGACCGAATTCACGAAGCTGTTTGAAGGCGTCAAGTCGGCTGCTAAGAAGAAAGCGTCGAAGGGTGAAACAGTAGAAGAGCGACTCAGGAACCACATTATTGACGGCGAGAAAATCGGGCTTGAAGACGAGTTGCGCACTGCACTTCAGAGCTATTCAGCGCTCGACATCATCAATAACATCTTGCTCGAAGGTATGAAAGTGGTGGGAGAGCTGTTCGGCAGTGGTCAGATGCAGTTGCCGTTTGTGTTGCAATCAGCCGAAGCAATGAAGTCGGCGGTGCGTTTTCTTGAACCATTCATGGAAAAGAAGGGCGGCGCGACTGCGAAGGGAACCATGGTTCTCGCAACTGTCAAAGGCGACGTCCACGACATTGGCAAAAACCTCGTGGACATCATTCTTACAAATAACGGCTATAAGGTTCACAATCTCGGAATCAAACAGTCAATCGAGAGCATTCTGCAGGCCTATGACGAACATGGCGCCGATGCCATTGGCATGAGCGGGTTGTTGGTGAAGTCTACTTTGATCATGAAAGAGAACCTGGAGCTAATGAACGAGCGTGGCATTAAGGTTCCAGTAGTTCTCGGCGGCGCAGCGCTGACGCGACGATATGTCGAGGACGACTTGAAAGCGCTGTACAAGGGTCAGCTTTACTACGCACGAGATGCATTTGCTGGTCTGCACACGATGGACAAGTTAGTCAGCGGCAACGGCGCATCAGCAAGCACTGGCGCGACTGACGAAGCAGCCGTCGAAGTGATCGAAGACGTTGAAGATTTGATCGGCGAGGAGGCGAAGCTTGGTATCCGCAAGCCTGCGAGACCGCGTGGGGTATTGGCGCGACCGGAAGAAACAAAACACACCACAAGATCGAAGGTAAGCGTCGATGTGCCGATCCCGACGCCGCCGTTCTTTGGATCGCGCGTTGTTGAAGACCTCGATCTGGATGAAGTGCTGGCTTTCGTGAATGAAACCGCGCTGTTCAAGGGCCAGTGGCAATTTAAGCAGGGACGCATGCCTCCGGTAGAGTATCAATCATTAGTTGCCGAGAAGGTCCGACCGATCTATGAAGCGCTGAAGGCGAGGAGCAAGAGAGAGAAACTGCTCGTGCCGAAAGTCGTCTATGGATACTTCCGTTGCCAGTCAGAAGGGAACGACCTGGTCATTTATGACGATGCTCAGCACGAGCGAACACGTTTCACCTTTCCGCGGCAGCCTTCTGCCAAGCATTTGTGTCTCGCAGACTTCTTTGCGTCGCACGAGTCGGGAAAAATGGACGTCGTCGCTTTTCATCTCGTCACCGTCGGTCGACGGGCAACCGAGTACGCACAAGAGCTCTTCAAGTCAGACAATTATTCTGACTACCTTTACTTTCACGGATTGAGTGTTGAAGCCGCCGAAGCGTTGGCTGAGTTCTGGCACAAACGGATTCGAGAAGAGCTAGGTATCGCGGGCAACGACTCGCCGCAGTTGGCTAAACTCTTTCACCAGCGGTATCAGGGTTCTCGTTACAGTTTCGGTTATCCTGCATGTCCGGATTTGGAGGACCAGGCGAAGTTATTTGATTTGCTTGAGCCCGGCCGGATAGACGTGGAATTGAGCGAAGAGTTTCAGCTCGAGCCCGAGCAATCGACATCCGCAATCATCGTTCACCATCCGGAAGCGAAGTACTTCAACGTTGACTAGTGAATCGTGAATAGTGAATGGTGAATCGTAGATCTTTGGCCTTGGACCTTTGGTTTTTGGTCTTTGGCCTTTGGTCTTTGGTCTTGAGTCTTAGGAGTTGAATAGCATTAGAAGTTCCTTTATCACCTGGACGCAAAGACCAAAGACCAAAGACCAAAGACCAAAGACCAAAGACCAACGATCTACGATTCACGATTCACCATTCCCGATGGCCAAAGTCCCAAATTCAGAGTCAGCGGCGGTTAGCCCGAAGTTTGAGCAACGCGAAGCCGGCGAGTGGAGCTTCGACGCGCCTCTTGCTCTCGAGCCTGCCTCTGAGGAACTCTCGGTCTTATCCTGGTTCGAACGGCTCTCGTTTCGTTTAGTCCGACGGATGAACGTCGGAAACTGGAAGCGGTTTTGGACCTGGTGTCAGAAGATATTCGGCGCCGGTTGGATACATCTCTCGACCTACAACATTATGAATGTCTACGGGCTTGAGAATGTTGAGGCCGCATCGCATGAGCGCCCTCTGTTGCTGGTGGCTAATCACCGTTCGTTCTTCGACATGTACACCGTATCGACGGTGCTGTTTCGAAACACGAAGTGGCGTAAACAACTTTTCTTCCCGGTGCGTGGCCGCTTCTTCTATCAATCACCGCTCGGGTTGTTCGTGAATCTGGTAATGGGCTGGTGGTCCATGTATCCGCCGTTCTTCGCCGCTGGCGATCGTCCTGTTCCTGAAAAGCGAACATTCGATAAGTACTCATTTCGCGTGTTGACAGAACTCGCCCGCGTTGGACCAGGAAACGTAATTGGCTTCCATCCCGAAGGTACCAGGAACAAAGGCGACGATCCGTATTCGTTTCTTCCGGCACAACCCGGTGTCGGTAAATTAATCCGTGCGGCAAACCCTCAAGTGATCCCAGTTTTTATTGCCGGGTTATGTAACGATCTCCCCCGACAGATTGCGCGCAATTGGAATCGGGAAGACGTAATTCGGATTCATTTCGGAGAGATGATGGATCTTTCGCCATACTTCGAGAAGCCAGATCGTTTAAGAACTCATAAGGAGATCGCGGACGCGGTCGTCGCGAAGATCGCAGAGCTCGGTGAAAAGGACCGAGCGCTTCAGATCAGGGGCAGGAGCAGCGGGCAGGGGCACTAGTGCTTCCTGCTCCTGCTTGCTGCCCCTGCTCCTGTTATTTATGCCGCTTCCACTCGTTATCGTAAATCCTGAATCCGCCAGTGGCGCGACGCGGAAAGCCTGGCCGCAAATTGCCAGTGACCTGCGAATGCACTTCGGCTCATTCACTGTCGCGTTCACCGAACGCGTAGGACAGGGAACTGATCTGGCGAGCGATGCCGCGAGGAGTGGAGTCGAGCTAATTATTGCGTGTGGCGGTGACGGCACTATTTCGGAAGTAGCCAATGGAATCCTTGGCTCCGGCAAAGATGTCGAACTGGGAATCCTTCCCAGCGGCACAGGCGGTGACTTCCGTCGGACTCTCGAAATTCCAGCGCAGTCACGCGCCGCAGCGAGAATGCTGCGTGAAGGACGCACACGACGTATAGATGTCGGGAGAGTTTCGTTTATTGACCATGACGGCCGCGACACCAACCGCTATTTCCTGGGGGTCGCTTCTTGTGGAATGAGCACACAGGTGATCGAACGAGTTAAGAACGGCGCGCCAGATTGGCTGCCCAACAACACACCCGCATGGCTAGGCGGCCGCGTCTCTTTTGGTGCGGCGTTGTTGCACACAGCCGCCCGGTCAGATCGTGCGCGGCTCGTGGTCCAACTCGACGAGTCGCACGAACGGCATCTCACAGTGGCGAACCTGTGTATCGCCAACGCTCGGTACTTCGGTGGCGGAATGAAAATCGCGCCAGACGCAAAACTTACTGACGGGCGGTTGGACGTAGTTAGCGTCGGTGATTTGAGTGCACTTAAGATCTTTACGAGCGCGCCGCGCTTGTATCTTGGGTCACATCTTTCAATGCCGGAAGTGAACCATGCACTGGCTCGAAAGGTTTATGTTCGCGCCGCAAATAAGAGTGAAGAGATCGGAATTGAAGTTGACGGCGAACTGCCCGGAAGATTGCCCGCGACGTTCCAGGTGATTCCAGAAGCATTGCGAGTTCGATCTGCCCCGTAGCGGTGAATTTGCTTTTCGCCTTGACTCAAAACTCTTATCATTACTTAGTCTCCCTATGGACGATCGAAGAGAAAAGCCCCGACTAAGCGTTAATCTCGATGCTGTTTGGGACCGCGACGAGTCAAGGGCCTCGGCGCGCGTCACAGACCTCTCCGAGGGCGGCTGTTATTTGGATACAGTCGGAGAAGTCATGCCAGGCGAGATCGTCGCATTTCGGGTCCTACTGCCGGATGATGATTGGCTGTACCTCGAGGGGGAAGTACGACATCACCGGTCCGGTGTTGGCTTCGGAGTTCGTTTTGTTGACCTCAATGACGAACAGCATGAAAAGCTTCTGCTGCTCTTACAGATCGCCAAAGCCGCCGGTCCAACTAGTCCAATATCAGCGGATCTTGTAGAAGAGTGATACGCCATTAAACTTCCACATTTATTCTCTTGAATCACGAACTGGAGAAACTGTACTCTCTCATTGTGTGTTGTTAATCCAATGACTCACGAGTGTAAGCCTCCGCCCGGAAGCCCTCACCTCGTGATCAATTAGCGGCGCAAATTCGGTCGAACAAGATCAAGATGTCGATTAAGGGTTCGCTGGACACAATGAGCTTGAGCGACCTGCTCCAGTTTCTTGGTTCAGGTCGCAAGAGTGGGACGTTAAAGTTTGATCGCGGGAAGATCAGCAAGCAGGTCTACTTTCAAAATGGCCTCATTGTTGGTTCCCGCTCAAATGACCCGCGTGAGTACCTGGGCCAGGTGTTGCTTCACTACGCAAAAGTGGACGAAGCCCAACTCCAATTGGCTCGAGAGGCGCAGAGAAGATCGGGGGTAAGGCTGGGTGAAGCGTTGATCCAGCTCGGCATGCTGACCGAAAAAGACGTGCTGGAGGTTTTGCGCATCCGCACGCTCGATGCGATTTTCGATCTGTTCGTTTGGAATGATGGACAGTTTGAATTCTACGACGAAGAACCGTTGCCCACCGATCTGATAAAGGTTCAGGTTCAGCCAACAACGGTAATCATGGAAGGGATCTATCGAATTGATGAATTGTCGCGTTACAAATCTCTCGTCCCTTCAGATCGCGCTATTCTCGAACTGGGTAGCAATTGGACGCCTTCACTGACTCTTGGCAACGAGATGCAACGGGCTCTCCAGTTTGTTGAGAAGCGAATGTCAGTGGCTGAAATCTGTTATCACATGCATGCGTCTTCTTTCCAGGTTTATGGTTTGCTATATGAACTAGTTAGCAACGACTTCGCTCGCGTCGCCGGAGAGCTTCCGGAACCCTTCACCGCCGGATCTGTTGAAGTTGATGATTTGCTGACCGTGGCAGATTTAATCTGGTCGGCTCAGCGCAAGATTGACGACGACCCCGAAGAGGCGATGACCATTCTGCAAACGGCGCTACAGCAAGAGCCCAATAACGAACGTGCGCAGGAGCTTCTCAACCAGGCCGAGACCAAGTTTGTCGATCACGTATACACATCCGAATTGTCTCCCAGTTCTGTGCCGCGCATCATTGTCTCAACCACGGACCTCACCGGTGAACAGCTTCATCCTCAGGAAGGCTTCCTTCTTTCGCGGATCAATGGCAGTTGGGACATACAGTCGATTCTTTCAATCTGTCCGTTTCGTGAGGCCGACAGTTTGAGGATGATGCGAAGTTTATTGTCGCGCGGGATCATTGCGGTCGATTCATAATTCTTGGAGAACAGGCGATGTCAGAACAAAACAAACAGCTAGTGCGACGTTGGTTTGAAGAAGTGTGGAATCAGGGCCGCGCGGATGCGATCGATGAAATGTTTGCAGCGGACGGCCGGGCGTACGGGCTCGCGGAGGATCCAAACGAAGCGATGGGTCCCTCCAGTTTTAGAGGTCTTCACACCACGTTCCGCGGCGCCTTCCCGGATATGATCATCACGGTCGACGACGTGATTGCAGAAGGAGACAAAGTCGCCGCGCGATGCAGTGTCCGCGGGCGTCATCAGGGCGATCATCTAGGCATCGCAGCGACTGACACTCCAGTCGACTTCACCGGAATAGCAATCGTCCGGATTCGTGATGGCAAGATTGTCGAAGCCTGGAACAACTTCGATTTCATGAGGATGAATAGACAGCTCGGCGTCTTTTGAACTGGGAGCGCACGCGTCCTCGCGTGCAAATGAGTGCCGCAAGGCACGAACTGTAAGCTCAACGAGTTTTGCGCTTCGCGCTCATTTGCAGGCGAGGACGCCTGCCGTCCCGGCTACGCTGCTGCAGGGGACTCTTCCATGCTGGCAGGCACAGTAACTACCTGAGCCGATGGCTTTGGAATCGCTCGCCGATCTACGCGCAACACAAAGAATCTTCGCGACACCGGATGCGCAACGTTCCGCCAGCGCGATAACTCTCGTTCGTAGACCACCTCAAATCCCATCGTAGAGAACAACTGACACCACTCGGATCCCAGGCGAAATGTGCATACACCAGTGCGTTTCAGCCACTGCCGATTGTGAATCCAACAGCCAGCGCGATCTAACCAGCGATCAGGGATGTCTTCGTAGATAATCGCGAGTCCTCCTTCCTTCAATACGCGCGTCACCTCGTTCAGAACAAGCGACGCGTCGTGCGCATGGTGCAGCACATAACATAGGAGGACCGCTTCGAACGTTTGATCCTGCACAGGAAAGTGTCGGCCGTCGTAGGGAAGATAGTCGATGTTCGCGACTGGACCAGCAGAGACATCTAAGCCGACGGTTCTTGACCTCAGAATGCCGCTGAGGTGATGGGTGATAAAGCCATTGCCACAACCGACGTCGAGCACGTTTGCACCGGCAGGCACAACGCGCGCGATCTCGAGTGCCATGTCGTACGCGCGGCCAACTTTTCGCCGTCTTTGCATGCGTTGGATTCGGCGCCGGAGCCCTCTGAGCACAGTTCGCATGGCTTGTGTTTGTGCAATGCGAGTGCCGATGAACAAATGGCATGCAACTGAGGAAAAGTCGGGAAAAAACAGGATGCCGTGACAACAGTAAGAAAAATCTGTCGCAAAGAAACCTGGACAGTGTGATGAAAGCTCTGGCGAGACCAAGCCAAAGACACCACCCGCTTCAGCGGCGTGGAGCTTCAACTTCGGCCTAACCACATGATTCCCACTGATTGGAGAGACACCACCCGCTTCAGCGGTGTGGAGCTTCAACTTCAGCCTAACCCGGATTCCCCATCACCGCTGAGACACCACCCGCTTCAGCGGCGTGGAGTTTCACCTTCGGCCTCGTTAATAGAAGGAGAAGGCTGAAGTTGAAGCTCCACGCCGCTAAAGCGGGTGGTGTCTTGTTGTTTTGTCGAATCGCGTTTGTTCGCTGGACTGAGGGTTAACAAATCGTTAAGAATGATCAAAAAATCCGTTGAGGTATTTCATGTTCCGACTAACTGCAATAGCACTTGTCGTTGCCGTTTTTACGATTTCCTTAGCCCAGACAAATTCACGTATGAAACCACGACCCAATGTGGCGAACCGTTATTGGCTGATTGAGAAGAGTCAGCCAATCATCGACAAGACTCAGACGATCACGCTTGCTCCCGATATATCGCGACTTAGTGCGGGCGAACGCACCGCCGTCACCAAAATGCTTGAAGTCGGACGTATCTTTCAAAAGCTTTACGAGGAGCAACGACACCCGGAAGCAATCTCCTCGTATCAAGCGTTGCAACAGTTCGATAAGCAGACCGGCTCCTCAGCCGGCACGCAGAATTTGATGACGCTCTATCGATTGAACCAGGGACCAATAGCAACCACACTCGAAAACAAACGCGAGCCGTTTCTTCCGGTCGATGCTCCGGCGCCGGGGAAAAACGTCTATCCATGGAACGTAACAAAAGAAGAGATTGAACAGTGGCTGGTTACCGTGGCGGATAACGACCAGAGGCGCGCCGAGGTACTCGATCTGCGCAGTGTTGTTCGCCGAGCTAACTTGCAGAATGTTCGCGACGACATCGCGCGTCTGCGCAAGTATCCGGCGCTGGCAACGTTACATCCGAAGTTGTTACCGCAACTTGAGGGGTTCGAACGGACGAAGCGAGATAAGGGGTTCTACGTTGTGCCCTACTCAGTCGCTTATGCCGATGATTTGATGAAAGCGCATCGCTTATTGAATGAGGCAGCTGATGCTGTTCACAAGGATGACGAAGAGTTCGCCCGGTATCTGCGCAATCGCGCGCGCGACTTGTTGTCGGATGATTACGAGTCGGGTGATGCTAGTTGGGTGACCGGTCATTTCAAAAACTTGAATGCCCAGATCGGTTCGTATGAAACCTACGACGACGAGCTCTATGGAGTGAAGACGTTCTTCGCGTTCAGTTTATTAATGACGCGACAACAGGAAACGACGGCCTTGCGTCAGGCAATGAAGGGCTTGCAGGCGCTCGAGGATTCACTGCCTTACAAGAATCATAAGAAGATACGCGAAGACATACCCGTTGGTGTTTACGATGTCGTTGCTGATTTCGGTCAATCACGTGGCGGTAACACCGCGACTATTCTTCCCAACGAAAGTTATCTCGCGCGCCGCTATGGCCGCACAATCCTTTTGCGCGCGAACATCATGCGGGATCCAAATATCTTCGAAGGGACTTCGCATACATTCGCTGCGGCTGTTGGTGAGGAGCAGGCAAAGGCCCTCACAAACGAAGGAAACTTCTATCGCACTCTCTGGCATGAGATCGGCCATTATCTCGGGGTCGATCGAACGAAGGATGGTGGTGATCTTGATGAAGCGCTTCAGGACGATTCGAACACCATCGAAGAGATGAAAGCTGACTTGGTTTCTTTGTTTGTGGCCGAAGCGTTGCGCAAGCAGGGTTATTACACAGATGCTCAACTGCGAAGTGTTTATGCGGGAGGCGTCCTGCGCGTGCTTCAGAACAACCAACCTCGTCGCGATCAGCCTTACAACACGATGCAGTTGATGCAATGGAATTTCTTTTTGGAGAATGGACTGCTGTCGTTTGATCCAGCGACAAAGACTTTGCGAATTCACTACGACAAGTATCACGATGTCGTAGGAAAGAT
>DATJKB010000305.1:0-10082 GCA_035491875.1 Pyrinomonadaceae bacterium
TTCTGGTTATCATCTGACTCGATAATGACTGTGGTATTCTTGGCCCTATGCGTTAGCTTGTCGGACACCGGAACGTGGGGACGGATTCGTGCGACTGAAGCTCATAATCGGCGCTTCCTTGCTCGCAGCAGTTTTGGGAGCCGGGTCTTGTGTCGCTTTACTGCTAGCCTTCTTCTCCCAGGCCAAGTTGGTTTCATCTCCCAGTCTGCTTGTGCTTGCAACTTTTCTCCTGCCGATAGCCACAATCGTTTTTGCTTCGATATTTGTCTATCGCCACACCTCGCGCCGGAGGAAACTACAGGCATTCATGACGGTGGTTCTCTCTACAATTCTGACGATAACTCTTTTTGTGGCTGCATCGATCATCACTTCGAAGACTGCGAGAGAGGTGCAACCACCTTCGTCGCCAATTGCGGTCACACCGCAGTAACGCGGTTTAAGCCAATCTGCTCCTGCACCGGTCGCAAAGCATCAATCACAAATCGTATGTGTTCTTCGAGATCGACTTCTAATTCGGTGACGCCCTGCCTTATATCCTCGCGATTCACAGTGCGCGCAAATGCTTTGTCTTTCAGTTTCTTTTTGACGGAAGAAACTTCGAGGTCATCTAAACTCTTCGACGGACGAACGAGCGCGCAGGCCACTAAAAAGCCACAGAGCTCGTCTGTGGCAAACAATGCTCTGGCCATGTCAGTGTCACGCGGCACCCCGGTGTAGGTCGCATGGCCCATGATTGCGCGAATGATTCGATCCGAATAGCCGCGACCACACATGATGTTCGCACCAGTAAACGGATGCTGATCTGCCGTCGGAAACATTTCGTAATCGAAATCGTGAAGTAGACCAACGAGGCCCCATTCATCTTCATCAGCATCAGCGGCACCATAACGTTTGGCACACGCGCGCATCGCAGTTTCGACTGCGATAGCGTGCTTACGCAGGCTATCGCCCTTCGTGTACTCACACAACAATTCCCAGGCTTCTGCTCTATCCGGCATAAAGCTTTCCGACTATTCAATAAAGTTTCAGGAAATGCGCTCAAAAACTAGCATGGGAAAAGTGAGGCGGCAAGCGAGAGCATTGTAGATTTTAGATTTTTGATTGATGATTGTTGTCAGTACCGGCTCAATCTTCAATCAACAATCTAAAATCAAAAATCTACAATCACCTCGTTCGCTTCGCTCGAGTTGAAGCAAGGTAGCCTGGGCGCGCGCGGATCACAACGTCCTTTCTACTGGTCGTTACCTTGATCTTCCGATACTGGTCATCCCGGTCTTTATTCAAGGGGTAATAGCCTAGTAGATATTGCGTCCGTAACTCCGCAGCGATCTTCGCGAAAGCATCTGGCAACGACGTTAACGCGTCCGCCCGCAAAAGTTTTCCGCCTGACTTGTCGGCAAGGTTCTTGAGATATTCATCCGCCGTCCGATAAGCGAGATCGAGCATCGCGCTGATTGAATCGTCTGGTCCTCTTCGATCACGCGATGGATCAGGACCAGGGTACGGCCGCCGGTTCAATATGTCATCGGGATTGCGTTCCGGGCCCGGAATCTGGCGTGGGTCCGGCGACTCATCAGGATGTCGTCTGGTGTCGCGCCTTCGTTCCTCTTCCCGCCGACGTCGCAGAATCTCTTCTGCTGAAGGAAGACCCAATGGACCAGTCTTGTTTCGTGAAGTTGTTGTCGGTGGTTCATCCCCGCCGGGAAAAGTTGGTGGCGTAGTTCCGGGCGCTGGCTGCCGTCGAATGACGTCACTAGTTGGCAGTTGAGGACCGCTCGCTTGCTCTCGCGCTATTTGTTCCGTGATCGCGCGCGTATCGTAACGAATCGGATAAATCAAAACGCCTTCCTCGTCCAGTCGACGCAGGGTGGCGTCAAACGTTGCATTGTCACTGTGCCAGTCAACGCCGTCCGTGAAAAGCACAATGGCCTTTCGTCCGGTTATGGGCCGAACAGCGTTCAAAGCCATTTCGACAGCGTCGTAGAGTTTGGTTCCCTCGCCTGACTTCGTTTTGTTGATGGCTGCCCGTAACAACCAGCGATCGTTGGTGAATTCGTTGAGATCCCTCACCACCTCATCAAAAGAGATCACCTTTACGCGATCTGCAGGTTGCAACTGCTCCACAAACGCTTTTGCCGCTTCTCTAATCAGACGCAGTTTTTCCTGCGTGCTGGCACTGGTGTCGAGCATCAGGACAACGTGAAAAGGTGCTGAAACGGTCGCAAAGAATGCGACGTCGTGCTTTACACCATCTTCCGTTATCGTGAATTCTTCGCGCGTCAGATCCGGAACGTAAATCCCCGCCCGGTTTACAGCAATGACCGGAACCCCGACGAGATTAGTGTCAGTTTTAAGAGTATCGAGATCTTGCGAAGGCTCTGCGGGTACGTCTTCAACTGGTGGAGGCGGAGTCGGTTTTGGTTTCTGTCCGGGCCGCTGAGCAGTTGCGTCCAAACAGAACAATAAAGCTACCAGGAAAATCAGGCAGGAGCGGAGGAGAAAAAACATCTAACCTCCAGAAATTTGGTCCAGGTTGCGAACGAAGCTTCGATGATCGTTGCTCTCGGGTGGTTTGCCTCGTGGCAGCGATAAGTTCTAGCCAGCGAAAAGCATATCACCGACTTGCGGAGTTAGATACTCAACATCCATGTACCGAAATGGTAGATCAAACACAAACACCAAAGGCACCCTATGAAGACTCCGTTTCGCTAACCATCGGCTTCACCAGGCTCTCAGTGCCATTCGTCCCCTTTGGCATATTGGAGGGCGTAGCTTTTCGAAATAGTCGTCGAAGGAGATGGCCTTTCCACATCCAAAAGCCCGTCAGGACAATTGCGGGAACAGCGGCATATCGAACTACGGGGGCGTAGTTGGGAATCTCTTCAAACGGACTATAAACATAGCCGACTATCGGAATGGCAAAGACGATGTGAACCCAGCGAACAATTGAACGTTTTGTGGCTTCCTTCATTTGATTCATTTGCTCCTAGCACTAGTTATTCAATCCCCTTTCCCAGGACTCGATATTCAACCCTGTAATACCGCGTGAGGTTCTGCCGGACGCGAGCCGGAAGCATTGTTATTAATTGCTCTGGCAGATCGTCGTGCGAGAAGCGCAACTGGTAATCCCACTAGAATGGCATGTCCGATCAGTTCAGTCATAAGAATTGGTAGGCGCGGTAGAGGCCCTCTCTGGCCAATCGCTGAGAGAGGAATGATGATGAATTTCATACCAAAATAAGCCACGACTCCATAGATCAATCCACTAACAACGGGATGTCGAATCAAGACGGGCAATGCCAGGGTCGCGAGGTAATAGACCGTGGCTATACAGGTCGCAACCAGAAAATGAAGGATGATTCCAAGAAAAAAAGTTCGCACTCCACCTGCATACGCTCTTGGTCTGCCAAGAATTCCGGCAGCCACAGACTGAAAGATCCTTAGTAGCGGAACGCCCAGAATGAAACCATAAAAAGTGAAAGCAAAAATCAGATCAAAAAGACCGATGAATAGTCCCCCCAAAGGTACGGTGTCGATCGCGCGCGGACGTCCCGAGAAGGCATTATCTTTTGTCATCAGCACTCCTTCGCTTTGACTTTATTAGAGCTTCTTTGTGCGACCCCCGACCCCCTACGTGTCCACCCAAGACACACCACGAAACTCGGGGGTCACACAAAGGTCTTCAATATTGAGATTGCCCAAGAGTTTGACTTGAGGATCCTCGGCTGTGAACTGATATGTGACGAGCATCAATTCGCCGTGACGTAACGTGACAGATTGAGGATGAGTGTGGCATCAGATACCACCCGCTTTAGCGGCGTGGAGCTTCAAATTCAGCCTACCAATGACGCCACCTCTCATTCTCCCCAGGCTTTAGCCTGGGGTTAGAGGCGACTTCACAACATCGAACCGTTTCAACGGTTTTTCTCAGATGGACCGCGAAGGGTTTGGGAATGATGGGGGAAACCGTTAAAACGGTTGAGTGAAGTGGCGGCACTGATCCCCAGGCTAAAGCCTGGGGAGAATGAGAGGTGGCATCATTGGTAGGCTGAAGTTGAAACTCCACGCCGCTAAAGCGGGTGGTGTCTTACCCTCTCTAATGCTTCTGATAGGGGTGGTTTTGAGAGCTGTTCACGCCCCTGCCTTTATAAAGCTTTCGAATTGTTGTCGATAACCACGACTGAGGGTGTAATGGGCGCCCGTGAATAGCACGACGCGGTACTCGCCTCGCGCCCAGGTTTGCAGTTCCTTGACACGATTAATATTGACGATAGTACGTCGATGAATACGAACAAACATTCGCGGATCAATTTGCGATTCGATGTTGTTTAGAGTGTCGCGAAGCAGGTGGGAGGCGCTGCCGAGATTCAGGCGCACGTAGTTGCCCTCCGCCTCAATCGCGTCCACATCTTCGGCACGAACAAAGAAGACAGTCTCGCCATTTTTGATAGCGAATCGTTCACGATACCTTGCGCCGGCTTTGAGTTCTTGCAGCATGCTGAGGATCCGTGCTGTGTCAGGTTGTTTTGCCGCTTTCATAAAGACCTTTGCCTGATCGACAGCCTCTGCGAAACGTTTTCGGTCGAACGGTTTCGTAAGATAGTCGACTGCATGTACGTCGAAAGCACGGATTGCATGCTGGTCATAGGCGGTGACAAAAATAATTAGAGGAAGTCGCTCAACATTGAGGTTTTGCAACACGTCGAAGCCGCTGAGGTCGGGCATCTGTACATCGAGAAAAACGAGGTCTGGATTCTGATTCACAATAGAATCAATTGCTTCTCGTCCGTTCTTCGCTTCCCCGATTACTTCAATCTCAGGATGTTCCTTGAGCATCTCGCGAATTCGATCGCGTGCCAGCGTTTCATCGTCAACAATTAAGGCCTTGATTAGCAAGTTCTACTCACCTTCAAATTCCACAAATGCGGGAACATCTAAAGTGACAGTTGCGCCGCGCTCCGCTGAGTTTGCGATTTGAAAACTAAAGTCGTTGCCGTAGAACTGCTCTAACCGCGCGCGTGTGTTGTTCAATCCGATTCCCTAACCATTGGAATTGGCGTTCAGACCGGGTCCGTTGTCCTCCACCTTCATGATTAGCCGTCCATCCTGTCGGCGAGCACGAATAGCGATGTGTCCCGAATCCGTTTGTCTCGCTACACCGTGCCTCAGGGCATTTTCTACAATCGGTTGCAGGATTAGATTCGGCACCATCGCCGTCAACGCGTGCGGGTCGATATCCATCTCAACCGTTAGACGGTCTTGAAAACGGATGAGTTCGATGTCGAGATAGCATTTGAGAAACTCTAACTCCTGATCAAAATCCACAAGCTGGGCGTCTGAGCTTTTCAAAGTGAGTCTGAGAAAGTCTCCAAGTCTGGCGATCATCCTATCCGCGACTTCGACATCTTTGTGCAAGAGTGCGGCAATTGAATTGAGAGTGTTGAAAAGAAAATGCGGATGGATTTGCATTTTCAGAGCTTGCAATTGCGCCTGGGCCAACTGCGAACTGAGTCTCGTTGTTTGCGCTTCTTTTTCTCGAAGTTCGCGATAGTAGTAGAGGGTGTGAGCAACGACCAGAGTGGTCCAGTAGATCGTAAGGCCCTGGTGAAAGTAATAAGGGCTAAATGCGTTATTGCGCCAGAGAATTGCCAGCGTTGGATTGCGCGCGAGATTTACGTAACCGAGATACCAAACTAATGGCGACGCTGCAGAAAGCACCAAACCTGAGAGCACTACACTCGTGCCGATATGAATAAGCAGGTTTCGCGGAAAATGCTTACGAAGTTCAAATCGTCTCGCTAAAAGGAAGATTAGTGGGGACAGCATTCCCCACAAATAAAAATCAGCCAGATATCCAGAGAGGATTCTTTTAAATGATATCTGGACGTTGTCCTGACGCGCGCCAAGATAAGTACTCAGTGCAAAGGAGACCCCTAGCAAAGTCCACACGCAAAAAAAGAAGCACCAGCGCAGCCACCTGCGGTGTCTGGTATAGAAACTCTTAGATTTGAGTGGATCTGGTTCCTCGCTCATGACCAATCCAAGCGATATCCCTTGAACTCTGAAGATAAGACATCTTGATCGCGACTGCAAAAGATTGCGGGCACACTCCTGCACTCAGTTCGGAGTGGCGTTCGTGACTTGATTGAAGTCAGTCGCGTTGGTCATAGGGTCGGGGGTATTAAGATATTGTGAGTCTACGCGGCCGGGATCACTGGAATCTGCCTCGTTGTTCGACGGCTCGCTCAAATCTCGCGAGTTTCTGGAGCAAGTTCCTCCCATAAGATCTGCGAGGTTACAACTTACCATTGCGATCACAAGTGTTGCCCTACTCATTGTTAAGCGACTATGAATGAGCGCTTCGGACAACTCTATCAATAAGTGACGAACGCCAAATTTCAGGGGACGTAAAGCGTTTGTTAGAGGTCGAACTCCCGGAGGGCGTCGACCCACCCGAACCTTCAATAGTGCCGTAATCTGAAGTTCATCACTCAGAACTAGTCAACTCTCTGCGTGTCCTCGGCGGGCTCTGCGGCTCGGCGGTGTAATTTCAGTTTAGGAACAAATCAACAAGTCAGTGAATCGGTAACTCACTTTCTCACTGTTGAGAATTCAGGAACGTCCAGAAAACCCAGAGACGCCGAGGGCCGCAGAGGACGCGCAGAGAATTGAGTCGTTCGAACCGGAGATTTAGAACACCTGAACTTCATCCCGCTTGCCGGTCAAAAAGCCTTCAACTAGAATGCCCCTTCTAGTCCCCGATTCCACCTAACATGAAATCTCTACTCGTCGGTGCAGTAGCAGCGTATTTAATCGCTGCAATCCATTCTATTCTGGCGTTTGTTAACAAACGCGCGGCGCTGCAACGCGTTGCTGAATGGTCACTGGCGGCCGGCTTTGTCGTCCATACAATAACCCTGATCGAAGATTGGACGCTCGACGGACATTACCCACTCTTCAATCTTAAAGAGACGCTATCCTTCCTGGCGTGGGCCCTGGTCGCCGTATACGGACTGGTGCTTTACAAGTATCGAGCACAAGCAATCGGTGTGTTCATGATGCCGCTGATTTCTGTTCTGACTTGTGCGGCGTTGGTGATTCAAACGGAACCAAACGATGCGCCGACAGCATTCTCGTCGACGTGGTTATTTCCGATTCACACTACGTTATTGATATTCGCTTATGCTGCGTTCTTTGTGGTGTTCATGGCGAGCGTGATGTACCTGTTGCAGGAACGCGAACTAAAACTGAAAACGTTCAGCGCGATCTTTCACCGGCTGCCTTCACTCGCAACCGTTAATGAACTGGCGACGACAGCAGCCGCGCTTGGTCTAACACTCCTAACTTTAGGAATCGCGAGCGGCATGCTCTGGTCTTCCGCGCGAGATGGCCGCATCTGGCACAACGACCCGAAAGAAATCTTCGCCGTTCTCACCTGGTTGCTCTACTTGCTCCTTATTGTCTATCGCTCGACGGCGGGCTGGCGCGGACGTAGAGCGGCGTGGATCGGTGTCGCTGGATTTGGTTTAGTGCTGTGCACGTTCTTCGGAGCCAGACTTTTGGGCGGCTATCACGTGTTTGGCTGAAAATCTGTTTGCTGATTTCCGTCGTATTGTCACGGTCGATTCTCGAGGTCAAGTATCAACAACGGAATGTCAATCGTCTTAGTTGGAATCAACCATAAGACCGCACCAGTTGAGGTGCGCGAGCTACTTGCCTTTTCAGACCAGGCCTGCACTGAAGGTTTGCCCAGGCTTGTCGACGGCGAGGTAGTTCGTGAGGGTCTTATTGTTTCCACCTGCAACCGTGTTGAGATCTTGACCGCAATCACAACTGAACAGATAGACAGCGGAACGCAACGTTTGGCTGAGTTCCTCGACACAACGCCCAATCTACCGCGCGGTTTTTTGACTAATCATCTCTACAGCCACCGAGACGAAGAAGCCATCAGGCATATTTTTCGTGTGGCGTCGTCTCTTGATTCGATGGTCGTAGGGGAGCCCCAGGTGCTTGGTCAAGTACGTCATGCATACTCGCTCGCCGTTGAAGCGGGAACAGCCGGTCGGGTCCTCAATCGACTGGTCCACCACACTTTCCATGTCGCCAAACGTGTGCGGAGTGAAACAGGAATTGCCTCAAGTGCGGTTTCAATCAGCTACATGGCGGTCGAACTCGGCAAGAAGATCTTTGACTCATTAAAGGGTCGCGTTGTGATGTTGATCGGCGCAGGCGAAATGGCCGAACTCTCTGCGCGCCATCTCGTGAACGCTGGAGCAACGCGAGTGGTGATAGCGAATCGCACGCCTGAAGCGGCACAACGTCTTGCTCAGGAGTTCGACGGCGTCGCTGTACCTTTCGAACAACTTTCTCAGTCGCTGGCCGAAGCTGACGTAGTGATCTGTTCGACTGGCGCGCCCGACTACGTTCTCACTGAAGAGATCATGCGCAGCGCAAAGGAACAAAAGCGCAACCGGCCAACGTGCGTGATCGATATCAGTGTCCCACGCAACGTCGACCCCGCTGTTGGCAAGGTGCCCAATGTTTTTGTCTTTGATATCGACGACTTGGAGTCAGTGATCTCTTCAAATATTCGTGAGCGTGAACGCGAAGCTGAACGGGCGGAACTGATCGTACAGTCGGAGGTTATGCAGTTTCAGCAATCGCTGCGCGCGATGGATATTGGACCAACAATCGGCGCGCTGAGGCAAAAACTTCAGCAGGTCGCACGCATGGAAATGGAACGTCAACGAAAGCGTCTAGGAAGTTTAACTGCCGAGCAGGAAGCGGCGATTGAAGCCCTACTGATGTCGACTGTAAACAAGATCTCACATCCGGTGCTCAATCAGATGCGTCGATCCTACGAACTTAGCGATTCGGAGACTGTGCAGGCCTTACGAGACATCTTTGGGTTGGAAGAATGAACCGAACTCTGATCATTGGATCGCGCGGCTCCAAGCTCGCTCTTTTCCAGGCTGAACAAGCTAAGGCGCGTTTGCTTGAGGCTAATCCCTCCATCGACGTGCGAATCGAAATCATAAAGACTACGGGCGACGTCAAATCCGATCCATTGACGGTGATCGGCGGCAAAGGTGTTTTCACAAAAGAACTTGAAGACGCATTGATCGATCAGCGAATTGATATCGCTGTCCATTCGCTAAAGGACTTGCCGACCATCGTGCCGCCTCAGCTAACGATCGGAGCTATCTGCGAAAGAGAGGATCCTCGAGACGCGCTTGTCTTGCGACGAGATAGCAATGACGCGAGTGCTACGCTTGATGGCCTACCCGGGCAAGCGGTTGTCGGCACTTCGAGTCAAAGACGCTTCACTCAGTTGATAGCCTTGCGACCGGATGTCATCATCAAAGATTTGCGCGGAAACGTTGACACCCGACTACGTAAGCTCGACGAAGGCCAGTACGATGCTTTAATCCTAGCCGCAGCGGGATTGAAAAGATTAGGACTCGCCGATCGAATCAGTGTTGCGATATCACCTCAACAGATGTTGCCGGCGGTGGGCCAGGGCGCAGTCGCGATTGAAGTTCGCGGGGATGACGAAACATCGCTGAACGCCGTGAGCTCGCTTGATCACTATTCAACGCGGCTTGCATGTCTCGCCGAGCGATCTTTCTTGCGCGCGCTCGGCGGCGGCTGCCAGTTGCCAATCGCAGCGCACGGGATTCTTGAAGGCGACGAGCTCGCACTAGATGGATTGGTTGCTAGTCAAGACGGCAAACAGATTGTGCGCAATACTATTTCAGGTATAGCAGCTGATGCAGAGCTGTTGGGAACTCAACTCGCCGAGCGTTTGATCTCTCTTGGGGCCAATTCCCTTCTTCAGAACTCACGAACATGAACCAACCGCTTGCGGGAAAGACTGTGGTGATCACTCGTGCTGCTACTCAAGCCGGTGAGTTTGCGACAGAGCTTGAGCGACACGGGGCGAAGGTCATGGTTTGTCCCACGATTGAAATCAGCGATCCGGAGAGCTACGAACGGCTGGATGAAGCCATCGATCATCTCTATGGCTACGATTGGATAATCTTTACAAGCGTCAATGGAGTTGACTTCTTTCTACGCCGGCT
>DATJKB010000306.1:0-4691 GCA_035491875.1 Pyrinomonadaceae bacterium
TCAAAATAAGTGTTCAGGCTTGAGAAAATCAAGCACAATCTTTTTGCGCGAAGGTTCGGCGAAGACCCCTTACTTTATTCTTCATCTTTTATCGTTCATCGCTTATCCTGCGTTCGCGCAACATGAACATTCACTTTAGCCGCTGGCTCGCTATAATCGGTGGCATCCTGATTCCACTTTTGGAAACGATTCGCCGATGGAGCACGTGGCGCGAATCGCCAGCCAGTTTATTCGACGATTACATCCTGGGAGCCTTCCTGCTGTTCGGAGCATGGCAGGTGGGCAAGGATATTCGCAGCGGTCAGCGGTTTCTGGCAGCGGCCTGGGCATTTGCGTGTGGGCTTGGTTACTTCAGTTTCTTCGGTCAGCTCGATGCTATTCGTCGAGGCCAGCCAGATCCGGCGCCTATTGCCTCCGAGTGGATTCTATTGATCAAAGGCATCGCCTGGGGTTTGGCGATCGTCGCGCTCGCTGCAACTCTCAGACGATTACCACATGAACAACCAACGACGTCAGTGTAAGATTCACGGCATTAAAGACTGGTTGGGTACTCCATGCCTACTAACATCAGACATGGCGCAGTCATCTTCACTGGCGATCACAAACGCCTCGCAAAATTCTATGAAGGCGTGTCTGGTCTAAGTGTCCGCTACGCAGATGAAGGAATTACTGTGTTGGGATCAGAGACGTTTGAGTTGGTGATCCACTCGCTTCCAAACGAACCAACTCTCAGCGATCCTCCTCGCGTTCGCGAGGATACTTACATCAAACCGTTCTTCCCGGTCAGAAGTTTAGCCGAAGCGAGAGAGAAAGCTGCCGCACTGGGAGGGCAGCTACGTCCCCAGAATGAAGAGTGGGAAGCGCGCGGCTTTCGCGCATGTGAGGCTATCGATCCAGACGGCAATGTCATACAGTTCAGGGAAGATGTAACGTGAGCTTTCCGATTACACGCGGATGCGCTTTAGGTAATAAATTTCGAGTAGATTCTGGTCCGCAACCTATTGTTACTTGCTTATGCGAAGACTCCTGCTGCCGTTAGTGATTCTTTTCGCCGCATCATTTGCTGCGTGTTCGTACTCGACGGACTTCGTTGTGGTCAACGAATCTAATCAACCCATCGAAGTCATCTACAGAATACGACGATTTGCCAATGAACCGCTGGCCGTCGATCCCCAACCTGCTAAGATCTCCGCTTCACAGATCCAAACGCGCGACAGAACCGCCTGGAGGAAACTACCAGCAGCCGAGTTCCAGCTTAATCAGGAGACTCGCACCGTTACGGTCCACGTTCTACCAAATGAAGCGCTGGCGGTGACGAGCATGTTTCATTACATTGGTGATAGTGATCCAAACGACATAACAAACTGGCGCCTGGATGAGATTACCGTCAGCGGCGTTTCCGGCAGCATGACCTTCACCGGCGACGCGTCGCGGAAGTCATTTAAGTATGTATCTCGCGTACTGTATACGCTGACTTATAAATAACAGGTGATATCACTCAATCAGTTGGCGCCGAGGAAACTATTCGAAATGCTGGCTCCCTCGATGGCCACGATTTTGAGGTTCCTCACTTCCATTGGTGGACTGCCTGCGAACGGCCCTTTGGAACATGCGAGTACTGCCTCTCCCGCCTCGGCAAAGCGATGCACAACTTCCAAAGTCAGCACAACCTCATCGTTAATCGACACTTGAATTGGCCGATCATCTTCCACTTCGAGTAAAGCGGTTGAGTTATCGAAGTCGCCTCCGGCGGAGAGCCTACATAAAGCGAACTCCTTCCTTGTGATCGGTAACTCTTCCGCCTGTTTCGCCGTGACAACGAGCTTGGCCGAGATGGCATAGTTGCCTGCCGGCAATTGAAGTTTGGCGATCGGAGGCAACCCCTCCTCACTAAAGGGGAATAGTGGCAACTCCAGCGGCCCGTCGTTAAAGCCAGCAATGATCTTCCCGCAGCCTATACAACTTTCGAAGAACGATGGATCCAGCGCAAGGCTCATAGTTCCATTCTCTCGATTTCCGATTAGACCCTGACCGAGCTGGATTTCAGTGACTTGCCCGCCGACAACCCATTCCGTCAATCGCTCTGAAGAATCACAAGCCGTACCCGTGATCATTCGCAACTGACCGTTATCTTTGACGCAGAGGCGTACTTGCGTTCCAGACAACACCTCGCGCTGTGTAAGTGCAGTGATTGTTGTCGCGAGCAAGACCAACATAACGAACATAAGCTTCGCTGCTGTCGCACAAGTCGTAGTTCTCGACCGTAACACTTGTAAAATTCTCGCTTTAATAAACATGACTTGACCTCCTTATCGAAGCGGGTCTCGAGCGCGTCGGGATAACCTTCAGTTTGTCGTCAACCTGCCCTTCGACACCTACGTGGGTCGTGAGTCAGTACCGTAACGCGGTAGCGTCGGGTCGTCTCAATTACACGCGATCTTGTGTGTTATGTGCTGCGACCCGACGCTACCGCGTTACGGTACTGACTGTTTGTCACAACGTTACGGTACTGACTCAAGACCCACGCTTGCTCGATTTATGGCGAACGTCGCACTTGAGCTTTCAACGACGGCAGACACATCAAGTTGGTCCGACGCAACACAGTGAGTCGTTGTGCCTGACCAAACTGATTGGAGACCACTACCTCGCGGCGCTCGAAGGATGGGGTACCATCGTCTCTAGTTTCATAACAGACCAAGTGGTCATCCGGATTCAATACCGGCGTGCAGTCAGGCGGTGTTGCCGAATTGTGATCGTCATCGACGCATTTTGCTACTGGGTTACAGAGCGTGACCGGACGCTGGATAAGCACTTGTTCCCTTTCAAATTGATCAACAAGTGTGACCGTGAACGGCGCGAAACCATCTTCTGCTCTCACGTCATAACACTTGAAGTGATCTGGCCCACTGCAAAGTTTGCTCACAAACGCGTCAGAGGGTGTTGCACCAGTTCCACCGGCGAAGAGCGGCTGAAACGGTTTCACCGTGGGATAGTTGTTCGACTCAGTGAAACCTGTGACGTACGCGCAGCCAGAAGGATCGATCGCGAGATCCAATCCAGTGTCTTGTCCAAGACCACTAATGCACATCGCGAATTGCTTTTCACCCGCGGCGTTTAGCTTGGCCACAAAAACGCCCGGATCGATACAACCCGGCTGACCTTCGGTGGACGGGAAAGTCCCACCACTGGAGCCGGAAATGTAAGCGTTGCCGTCAACATCAGCCGCGATGCCAGTGCCGATTTCAAGTCCTGGACCACCGAGGTACGTCGAGTAGACCAGCTGATCGAAGCCGGATTTCAAAGGGAGTGAAATGTCAAACTTTGTGATAAAGGCGTCAGCGACTCCGCTAGGAAACGGCTGTGCAGCATTCTTTACAGGATAGTCGACCGGGTTGACGGAAGCGGTCAGACCGGTGACATAAACAAACTCGCCTGTTGAATTAACTGCGATGCTGCCGTTGTAAGTGACGCGCTCCTCACCGCTTCCTCCGAGGTAAGTTGAATACCTAAGAGACGCTGGACCGGTTACTTTCGTGTCGACCTTCGTTACGAAGAAATCCGCGATTCGATTTTCGCCGTTGAAATTGCACTGACCATCCGTTCCACAACTGGTATCGAAGGCTCCGGGTGTGGTGGGAAAGTTAACTGAGCTCGTCTCGCCCGAAACGAACGCGTTTTGACTTTGATCAATCGCAATGTTGTAACCCAGGTTGCATGAGTCGCCACCGAAGTAAGTCGCGTACACGAGATTGCTTCCATTTGGATTCAGCTTAGCAACGTATCCATCACAACCCGCCGCATGTCCTGAGAATCCATTGATGGGAAGACCGCCAGAGTAGTCGAAACCAGTTATGTAAGCCTGCCCAGTGAAATCAACGGCGATGCCTTGACCACCGTCTGCGGCGTTCACCCCGTTTTGTCCAAGAAAGGTCGAATAGAGAAGCATATTTCCTGCAGGGTTCAACTTGGTCACGAACGTGTCTGACTGGCCCTTGAGTGTTTGCTGGTACGCACTGCCTGTGTGCGGAAAGTCAGCCGATCTAGTCGATCCGGTGACGAAAGCACTTCCCTGCGAATCTAGAGCAATGCCACCGTAAGTCACTCCCGGCACCTCTAAAACATCGTAGAAGTTTTCGTTGTTACTGCCACCGAGGTACGTCGAGTAAACCAGCTGATTGCCAGCAGCATTAAACTTGGTGACGAAAACATCGCTGCCGCCCTGAACGCCGAATCTCGCGCCGTCAGGCTTGGTAGGAAAATCTAGTGACGTCGTTAGGCCGGTGACGAAAGCGTTGCCATGGGAATTGACAGCTATCTCAATAGCGGTGTCCTCACCTGTGCCGCCAAGAAATGTCGAGTAAGCGAGGACTGGATCGATCACCAATTCTCTCGTCTTGTCATACGCACCGATGTCAAACGAAAGCTGTCGTTCATTGCTGAGTGTGTATTGTCCTGCGATCAGTTCTCTGGCGCCATTCTTCTCCTGATAGACGACAGGCTTGTGCATTCGTATTTCGCGCCCTCGGGTTTTCATGACAAGGTCTCCATTGGCAAGTTGAACCTCGTCGGCGCCTTCGAAACCAAGTTTGATCTGATTGGGATCATGTCCGGCTGCTACAACGAAGTCATATTCCAGCTGCCTACCTTTGGAGCTGTAGTAGACCAGGTCTACGCCAGGATAGATCGACTCA
>DATJKB010000307.1:0-5274 GCA_035491875.1 Pyrinomonadaceae bacterium
CACAGGACGTTTCAGGGAATCTGTTGGCGCTCGCCTCCGGATTGTGCTTCGCGCTGTATTTTCTTTTGCTGCGACATTCCAAAGCCCGTGCAGTGAACCGCGCGTCGTCTGTGATCTACGGAAACTTGTTGGCAGTCGTTCTTCTCGCTCCGATCGGTATCGCGGCTCTACCAACCATCGACATGCGCGACGCGCTTTGCGTGGTCTACCTGGGGGTCGTGCAACTCGGGCTCGCCTACATTCTCTTCACCACGGCGATGGCGCGGGGCGTGAGATCTCTCGACGCGGGAATCGTCGGTTACATCGAGCCCGTTCTGAATCCTGTGTGGGTGTTTCTTGTGCTGGGTGAGCAGCCATCACGCTGGGCGTTAGTTGGGGGGGCGATCATCATTACAGCAGTCTTCTGTCACACGGTCATTGACGCAAAACAAAAACGTCAAGCGATGTCCGATACACTTTAGTTTGTCGTTGAGGTGCGATTGATTCAACGGCTTTCGGGAATGCGCTCTGGTGCCTGAAAGCAGTTGAATCAATCGCACCTCAACGACAAACTAAAGTGTATCGGACATGAGGTGATGCAGCTTCTCAGGCGCGATCAGTTTCCATGCTTCTCGCAGGTGCTCTCTCAACTCTTTATCAGTAACTTTCTGAAGTTCAATTCCCACCCAACCACGCACACCGACATAAGGTGGTCGATAGAATTTCTTAGGCGACGCTTTGATCAGCGCTTCCTGCACCCCGATGGCCGCAGGCACTGTAACAGCGATATGTCCATCGTTATGGTGATTGATGGAGCACATGGCGAAGACCTTCTTCTTCACAAAGAAGGTTGGTTCGCCGTGCGAGATCTTTTCCGTTACCTCCGGCAGCGACAGACAGATCTTACGAACCCGCCCGACGTGCTTCTCATTGGAGTTTTGAGTTGTCATAAGCAGGTCCACAGATTACACGGATTCAGAAAACATTGCCGACCGTTTACGCGTCGCTAACGCCAGAGTGTTTCCTGAAGGATCATTGAAGAATGCCATCCACTCCTCTTCGCCGGCCGCACCGAACATTCCTGCGTCATCTCGAAAAATCATGTGGGGCCCCGCGAGAAACTTTACGCCCTTACCAACTAGTTCCTCGTGCGCGGCGTCGATGTCGTCGACCTTGAAGTATATGGTCGCCTTCGGACCATTTTGTTCCAGCAGCAGTCGCGTGCCTGAGAAATCGAAAAAGACGAGGCCGGGTGGGTCGAACTTCTGAAGAAATTTTGCGCCCAGTTTGTCGCGATAAAAAGCGATTGCCTCGTCGAGGTCCTTCGCGAAGACAGAGATTTGACGAATCTGATTAAGGTTCATGGGTTCCTCCTGAGTCCGATACGCTCTGCTCTCTGGGTCGGTTTGTTAAAAGTTGTGAAGTTTTTGAAGCTAATCTGGCTCGAACATTAAGCTGAAGAGCTTAACTTCGTCAGAGTCGCTCGACAATTTCATCACGCGCTCAAACTTGAAGCCAAGCTTAACGAGAAGCTTGATCGAGGCATCATTGTCAGGATTCGTAATAGCGAGAACTCTGATCAGTTTAAATTTGTCTCGGGCTTCCTGGAGAACAGCCGAGGCCGCCTCGAACGCGTGACCCTTTCCCCAATATTGAGGTAGGAACGCGAATCCTAGATCAGGATCAGGCAGTGAGTCCCGCTTCAGCACACCGCACATTCCGATGGGCGTCTTAAGGCTCTTGCACTCGACTAAGTAGAGTCCAAACCCGTGTGTGTTGTAACTCTTCACCGGGCCACTGATGATGTAGTTGTTCGCATCATTCATGGTCCTAACACCCTTGTCGCCGATAAAGCGAATGAACGACGGTTGGCCAAGTAGATCTAAGATGAACCGCGCATCCTCTGCGACAAACTTTCGGATGTTCAACCGTTCGGTTGTCAGTTCGATGTCCATTCTGCGTCACTTATTAACTTGATGTCATTTCGTTTTTGTTTGAATTCTCTGAACTTACGTTTCACTTCGACGGACGGGCCAAAATTAAGCAGCAGACCGTGGTCTATATGAGTGGCCGTAAGATAGTTTACTAACTGCACTTCGTGAGCTTTTGATAAGCTTTGGACCGATTTTACTTCGATTATCAGCTCATTCTGTATCCACAGATCGGGAGTGAAGTGTCCAACCCGCTGATCTTCGTAAAATACGTCCAAATCTTCTTGCTGTAGGGCTGATATTCCGATTTTTCCGAGTTCAATCTTCAGTGCGTTCTCGTAAACACTTTCAAGAAACCCGAATCCGAGTGCGTTGTGAATCTTGAAAGCAAAGCCAATAATTCGGCGCGTGAGGTAGTTGATATCTTCCATTTTTCTTCTCCGGTGAAGTGAGAAACGTTCGACAGGATTAACAGAATTTACATGATTGTCCCTACCAAAATAAAGCTTGCACAAACAGCGACAGGATTAACAAGATTTACATGATAGTAGGTCCAAGTAGGCTCGCAGCACCCTCCTACTTCGCTGAAGCAGAACATAAGAACTAACGGCAGCACACTGCTCTTGGTTTATCTTGTTAATCCTGTAAATCCTGTCATCCCTTTCTGTAGAGTTCGCCGCCTGTGGTAATAAACTCTTCCGCTTTTTCCTTAAGTCCTGTCGCCAGCGCTAAACCTGTGTCGATGTCTTTCTGCGCCGCGTATTCCCTCACGTCCTGCGTGATCTTCATGGAACAGAAATGTGGGCCACACATCGAGCAGAAGTGCGCCAACTTCGCGCCCTCCTGCGGCAACGTTTCGTCGTGATACTCACGCGCCACCTCAGGATCGAGCGACAAGTTGAACTGATCTTCCCAACGAAATTCAAAACGCGCCTTCGACAAAGCATCGTCGCGATACTGCGCCGACGGGTGTCCTTTCGCCAAATCAGCCGCATGCGCCGCGAGTTTGTAAGCAATCACGCCATCTTTGACGTCTTTCTTATTTGGCAGACCAAGATGCTCCTTAGGCGTGACATAACAAAGCATCGCCGTACCGTACCAACCGATCATTGCCGCACCGATCGCCGACGTGATGTGGTCATATCCCGGTGCGATATCGGTCGTTAGTGGCCCGAGCGTATAGAACGGCGCTTCATGACAAGTCTCCAATTGCTTGTCCATGTTTTCTTTGATCAAGTGCATCGGCACGTGACCGGGACCTTCGATCATCACCTGGCAGTCAAAGTCCCACGCGATTTTTGTTAACTCCCCTAGTGTTTCCAGTTCTGCAAACTGCGCTTCGTCGTTCGCATCCGCAATCGAACCAGGACGTAGACCATCTCCCAACGAGAACGACACGTCGTAGGCCGCCATGATTTCGCAAATCTCCCGGAAGCGCGTGTAAAGAAAACTCTCCTCGTGATGGGCCAAACACCACTTTGCCATGATCGACCCACCGCGACTCACAATGCCTGTGACTCTATTCGCCGTCAGCGGGATATATGGCAGACGCACACCGGCGTGAATAGTAAAGTAATCGACACCTTGTTCGGCCTGTTCAAGCAGCGTATCGCGAAAGATCTCCCAGGTCAGTTCTTCCGCCTTGCCACCAACTTTCTCCAGCGCCTGATAAATAGGCACTGTGCCAATCGGCACCGGCGAGTTGCGAACAATCCACTCGCGCGTCGCATGAATGTTTTTGCCCGTGGATAGATCCATCACCGTGTCAGAGCCACAACGAATGGACCAACGCATCTTGTCGACTTCCTCTTCAATCGACGACGCCACGGCCGAGTTCCCGATATTCGCATTAATTTTCACCAGGAAATTGCGACCGATGATCATCGGTTCTGATTCAGGATGATTGATGTTTGCAGGAATAATCGCCCTGCCGCGCGCCACTTCGTCACGAACAAACTCGGGTGTTACGAATTGCGGGATCGATGCGCCAAAGGATTCTCCTTTTGGAGTGCAGTCCCGACGCGTCGGGATCGCAGCTTTTGAAAGCGGTGACAAGTCACCGCACTCCAAAGAACGACCCAGGTTTTCGCGAATCGCGATGAATTCCATCTCAGGTGTGATGATCCCGCGCCGCGCGTAATGTAGTTGCGTCACACACGCGCCGGATTTCGCTCGCAACGGTGTCCGTCCCAGCAACGGAAAATCCTCAAGACGTCCGATATCCTTCGTGCGGGCTCGGTTCGCAGCGTCGAAGGTTAGGTAACCGTCGTCAATGGGCTGGAGTTCACGACCTTCATATTCCTCAACATCACCGCGCGCGCGAACCCAGCCGGCTCGTAAAGAAGGCAAGCCTGTCGTGACGTCGGAATGAATCGAAGGATCACCCCACGGACCACTGGTATCGTAAACGCGGACCGGAGGATTCTCTTCCAGTGAACCGGCTAAGTTCCTGGTAGGTGTTTGACTGATTTCGCGAAACGGAACGCGCACGCCGTTCTGTTCACCGTCGACATATACACGCCGCGAACTGGGCAATTGAGTGTCAGCTTCCACCGACTTTGATTGAATAGCACTGCTCACGATTGCAACCTCCAATGTCTCCAAGCTTCACCTTCAAAATAAAAAACCGTTCCAAGCTGTCGAAGAATGGAACGGTCGTTCATTGGTTTCTCCCTTCGACGGTGCTAACCGTATCAGGTTCAAGGGGTCTTTAGGATTGATGATTTTAGATTGTTGATTTTTGATTGGTCAGATAACCGAAGAAGCTGAATTCCGCCCTACCTGTCCTCAATCGAAAATCTAAAATCAAAAATCATTAATGTCTAAACTCTCAGCCTTGCGGCTCCCCCGAAAACGGTACGAGTTGTCAATGTGGTGTTTATTCTACGCCGCCCGGCTCAGTTCACCAACCAGTCAGCAGGTACGGGCGCACTGTGAGCGTTTAATTTCTCGGGCTGATTTACGGATGCTCTAGAAAAACTCAGTAAGGCATTCAACTACAGAACGGGAGCGAAGCAACCGATGCCAACTCACCAAGCGCTGAACGTAACTTGACATCGGTCGCTCCGCTCCCGTTCTGTAGTTGCGCTTACGTAAAGCAGTCTCTCCGCTGCTGCCTCTGAGCCTCGTGGGCGTAAGATCCGCGTGGTCGCAAATCCGAGCGAACCTAGCTTCGCAAGCAGGCCCGGGCAAACGTATAATCTCCCACGTTAGCCAACCTGTCCGTACTCCCCGGAGAAGAAGATGCAAAATCGAATAATCGCAAGTTTCCTGATTGCAACTCTGCTTTCACTGCCCGTTGTCGCCCAGTCGTCGGCGAATGACACTGCGCTTTTGGCAAAGATTCGGGAAGAAGCAATGCAAC
>DATJKB010000308.1:0-5100 GCA_035491875.1 Pyrinomonadaceae bacterium
GACGTTCTCAAAGCGATTGCAGTTGCAGGAGCGGCTAACAACTGACATCGCCAATACGCTTTTTGAAGGACTGAAACCCATTGGCGTTATGGTAGTGATTGAAGCAGAGCACACGTGCATGACGTTGCGAGGCGTGAGAAAGGCAGACGCAAAGACGATCACCTCGGCGGTTCTTGGCGGCTTCCGTACTGACCCGCGAACACGATCCGAAGCTATGTCCTTAATAAAAGGGAAGGATTAGATATAGACCTGGAGGTCATGCCGCAGTTTAATCCTGGCGATGAGTTCGCACGCCGCTAACGATTCACTATTTACGATTACTATTCACGACGCTCGATGACATCCTTCTACGTTACGACACCCATCTATTACGCCAATAGTCTGCCGCACCTCGGTCATCTGTATACGATGGTCGTGGTCGATACTATTGCTCGCTCAAAACGTCAACGCGGTATCGACACCTTGTTTCTAACTGGCACTGATGAACACGGCATCAACATTGAACGCGCCGCAGAACGGAACAAGCGCACACCTAAAGAGCAGGCCGATTACGTCGTCAGTTATTTCAAGAAGATGACGGCCGAATTCGGACTTGATACTGCACACGGCGGGTTCGACATCTTCATGCGCACCACTGAGCCTTTTCATTACGAAGGTGTCAGTGAGTTGTGGCGCAGAATCGCAAGCTCGAAAACGCCAAAGGGTAACGACCCGATCTACAAGGGCCACTACGAAGGCTGGTTCTGTGCACCATGTGCCGAGTACAAAACTGAAGATGAATATCAGAAGCCGACCGTCGAAGGAGCGCCACCGACGTGTTTGGTGCATGAGACGCCACTCGATCGCGTCTCTGAAGACGGCTACTTCTTTCGGTTGTCTGATTACGACGAAGAGTTGCTGCGGCTGTACGAGACGAGGCCCGACTTTGTCAGACCTGAATCACGTCGGAATGAAGTTATGAGTTTTGTCCGCGGCGGGCTGCAGGATTTATCGGTGAGCCGCTTGAAGTCGTCGGTGAGTTGGGGAGTTCCGGTTCCAGGCGATCCGGAACACACGATGTACGTGTGGTTTGAGGCATTGACGAATTATGCGACGGCGATTGGGTTCGGTAACGAGCAACAAGATAGAAAGTTTGGATTTGAAAAGTATTGGCCCGCGCAACATTTCGTCGGCAAAGACATCCTGAGATTTCATGCTGTCTACTGGCCTGCCTTCTTGCTTGCGGCGGGCGTTGAAGTGCCGCGCGGTGTGTTTGCGCATGGCATGTGGCTCGATCCAACCGGCCGCAAGATGTCGAAGACGCTCGGCAACACGATCGAGTTGGATGTTCTCAATCGCTACTTTGCGATCGATGCTGTGCGCTACTTCTGTCTGCGCGAGATGGTCTTTGGCCAGGACGGAAGGTTCGGATATGAAGGACTCATTGATCGTATAAACAGCGATCTGGCAAGCGGACTCGGAAACTTGTTGAGCCGGACGCTGGCGATGGTGACTCGTTATTGTGATGGGCGGATCCCGACAGGACAGATCCCGGAAGAGAAGATCTTGCTGGCAAAAAGGACCGGCGTCGACACGGACGAAACCACGATCGCGGGTTTCATAGAGCATGCACGCGATCAGTTCATCCAACAACTGGATAGTTTCGCGTTCAGTCGAGCGCTGGAGATCGCGTGGTCCATTGTTGCTCGCATGGACAAGATGATCACAGATGCGAAGCCCTGGGAGTTGGCGAAGGATGAAAACCAGAAGCAGACGCTCGGTGCGGTTTTGTATCGTGCTGCCGAATCGCTTCGTTGGCTGTCAGTGATGCTATATCCCGTGATGCCGCAATCGGCAACACAGATGTGGACTCATCTTGGTCTGCAAGGTTCGCCGGCTGAGGTTAATCCGCTGCAACTAGAATGGGGCGGCCTCGAAGCTGGTAGCCAAACCACCGAAGTGAAGGCGTTGTTTCCACGGATTGAGAAGGCGAAACTTCTGGGTGAGATCGGATCACCGGCGCCCGAAATGACCCCCTCGACTGAGGCCGATGCCGTGCCCGGAAAAGTTTCAGAACAGACCAAGCCCGCGCCGCCAATGACTCACGCGACTGAAGCTGACGCCGTGGGAGTAACAAACCTCATTGAGATCGGCGACTTCGCAAAAGTGGATTTGCGCGTTGGACAAGTGTTGACAGCCGAACGCGTGCCAAAATCTGACAAGCTGCTGCTGCTCAAAATCGATCTCGGTGAAGAGAAACCGCGGCAGATTCTCGCGGGCATCGCTGAATATTACGCACCGGAAAAGATGGTGGGGCGCAAAGTGGTGATTGTCGCGAACCTAAAGCCTCGCAAGCTTCGTGGCTACGAATCGCAGGGAATGGTCGTTGCGGCGTCTTACGGTGAAGAAGGTCGACCGGTGATCGCGACATTTGATGAAGATGTGCCAAACGGTGCGCGGTTGAAGTGAGAAGCAGATCCACAGAAGTCGATTTCGGAATGCGGATTTCGGATTTATCAGCCGCAGATCTTCGCAGATAGACGCAGATCAAACCATGTTCTAAAAAACCATGGTATTAATTCATTCTCTTTTTTTTGATCCGTGCTCATCTGCGAAAATCTGCGGCTGATAAATCCGAAATCCGCATTCCGAAATCCAAAATCTGAATCCAATGTTCATCGATTCTCACGCACACATCGACGGTGCCGAGTTTGACGAAGATCGCGATGAGGTACTCCGACGGGCGCGCGATGCTGGGGTCGAAATAGTTCTCAATGTCGGAACGGGCGATCCACACAGCGGCGTGTTCGAGCGAGCTATAAAGTTTGGGTCGCAACACCAGTCAATTTACACCGCTATAGGCACTCATCCTCACGACGCAAGCAAATACGATCAAGCAGCCGAAGACGGAATCAAAGCTCTGTTATCGGAAGGCGAGCGCGTAGTTGCGTGGGGTGAAATAGGTCTCGACTTTCATTACGACAACTCACCACGCGAGCAGCAGATAGAGGCGTTTCGCAAGCAACTGCGTGCCGCACGTGAACTTGATCTACCGGTGATCATTCACACACGCGAAGCAGAAGCCGAAACAATCGCTATCCTCCGCGAGGAGTATGCCGACGCAGCGCGCAAAGGCGTCTTCCATTGCTTCACCGGCACAACCGAACTTGCAGAACGCGCATTAGACTTTGGCTTCATGATCTCTTTTTCCGGGATTCTCACGTTTAAAAAAGCCGAAGATCTAAGGGAAACTGCGCGCCGTGTTCCTCTCGATCGACTGCTGATTGAGACCGATTGCCCCTATCTCGCTCCGATACCGTATCGCGGCAAACGCAATGAGCCGGCCTATGTTATTGAGGTAGCCAGGTGTCTCGCTGACGTACATCAGGTGTCGGCGGAGGAGATTGCCGACGCAACTTCACACAACTTTGCCGGGTTGTTCGGCGTATAGATCCAGTAGTTGAGATAACTTTCACATGCTACTGCTTTGGTGTTATTCTCAACGTGGCAGTCGTTGAAGATTGTCGTAACCACATGGCCCAACAGAACTCGTTTGATATCGTGTCGCAGGTTGACAATGCGGAGGTGTCGAACGCTCTCAACCAGACAATTAAAGAAGTGCGCCAGCGCTTTGATTTCAAAGGCAGCTCGGCGAATGTGGTGCTGGAGAATACTGAGCTCGTGTTGAATGCCGAAGACGAAACCAAGCTGCGAAACATGAACGACATCCTGCAGCAGAAACTCGTCAGACGCGGTGTTCCATTGAAAGCGTTAAGCTACGGAAACATCGAACCGGCAGCTGGCGGAACGGTGCGACAGCGTGCGCAGATTCAGCAGGGAATCCCAACAGACAAAGCCAAAGAGGTCGTAAAGTTTATCAAAGACAGCAAAGCCAAGGTCCAGGCCTCGATTCAAGGTGATGTCGTCAGAGTTTCAGGCCGCGATCGCGACACACTGCAAGATATCATCGCGAAGTTAAAAGCCAAGGATTTCGGCATTCACATGCAGTTCACGAATTATCGTTCGAACTAAATCAACGTGAGTATCTCAAGTCATACATTGGCACTCGAAGAAGCGAGAATCTCCGCCCGGCGCATCTTTAGCATCATCGGTTCCGAACTCGAGCAAGTTGAAGCGGAGTTTGAGCGACAGGCGAAGTCGAACGTGCAGGTGATTTCATACCTCGGCGAATACCTGCGAGCCTCAGGCGGAAAGCGCGTGCGACCAGCGCTCACGATTCTTTCTAACTATGCAGTCGGCGGAGATGGATCGCGTTACAACTGCATTCGGATGGCGACCGTGATGGAGTTTCTGCACACGGCAACTCTCGTTCACGACGACATCATCGACGAAGCAGACACGCGTCGCAATCGACCTACAGTCAACGCCCTTTGCGGCAACGAGACTGCAGTGTTGATGGGCGACTGGCTTTACATGTCGGCGTTCGAAACGAGCCTGGCCGAACGGTCGCTGCCTGTTCTCGACATCCTCACGCGCGTTACGCGAAAGATGACCGAAGGTGAACTGTTGCAGCTGACGTCGCTCGGGCGCTCGGATGTTTCTGAAGAGCAATATCTCGACGTTCTAAAAAGAAAGACGGCGTACCTGTTCAGTGCCAGTTGTGAAATCGGATCGATTCTGGGCCGCGCGAATGACGATCAACAAACTGCCTTACGGGAGTATGGGATGAACCTCGGTACGGCGTTTCAATTGATCGATGATTTGTTGGATTTCACTTCGACGGATGATGCTCTAGGCAAACATGCGGGTGCTGATCTGCTTGGCGGCAAAGTGACCTTACCGATTATCTATTGGCTCGAAGCTGAGCCCGCCGCGCGGGAGCTTGTCAACCAGGTCTTGCTCTCGCGGACCTATGGAAGCATTCGTCAAGCTGACTTGCTGGATGCCATTCAATCCTCAGGTGCCCTTGATAGGGCCCAGGCACGGGCGAGGGACTACGCTGAAAGCGCCCGCGCCGCTCTGGATGTCCTGCCTGATTCGCAGTATGCAGATGGCCTTCGCGCCATCCCGAACTACGTCCTCGACCGCGACCGGTAGTCTCTTTGGAGTGCGGCGACCTGTCGCCGCTTTCCATTGCAGGCTTTTGACAAAGAAAGCGGC
>DATJKB010000309.1:0-3300 GCA_035491875.1 Pyrinomonadaceae bacterium
GGGCGCGAGCGGCTTTTGCCCAGGAATCTTCACAGCCGAGGCTGCGAAATGGACTATACTTATATCATTGCGTTATTGATCAAACAAACGACCTGACTAGTGTTAATTAGTCGCACTAGAACCAAACGCCGCATTACGCACTCGTTCCAAGTAGGCGCCGCCGGGATTTAATTCACTGGGTCGCGCAGTAAAGTCGTAGGAAAAAAGAATAAAACCATCCGCTCTTAGTGTTCGCGCAACCCCGATTTTTTCGACTGTCGACTCGACTGGGATTCGATAAGCACCAATGCCAGCCCAAACTTGTCTCTTTGCGGCATGTGCAGTAGTCGCGGCAACTTCAATCTGCTTTTGGAACACGGCCGTGTCCGTGGAGTACGCCATTGGACACGCAATGTCGAGAATTCCCATTTGCAGCCAACGTCGCCAGTCCTGGAAACGTCGCGTGTAAGCGTTCTCGTCGTTAGCAAACACCGCCGCTGACACAAGGACCTTTGCATTACGCTTTTTCACGGCGTGATAAATCCGCTCGACGAGCGCCGTTATTTGGGCACGTTGAAATTCCGCGAACTTGGCCGCGTGTAATTCAGTCGACGCAAGCGGGTTGTCTTTCGTCGATTGCTTCAGTTGTTGCCGTTGATCTGAATTCAACTGGGGCGATAGCCACTCGTTAAACTTCCTGAGCGATGTTCTGCTGTAATCAAAATCCGGACTGGCAAGACGGACATAGTCAAAGTGAATCCCGTCAACCGGATAATGCATAAGAACATCCATCCAGATTTTGTAGATGTGATCACGTACCTTTGAATTTGCGGGTCCCGTGTAAACACCCTCCAACTCTGCGCGGTTAGCTTTAGACCACTCGACAATCTTCTGCCGATACAGCGGATCAGTCGGTGACATCTTGAAGAGATCAGCGGCGACGGGTTTGGGAACGGCCAACCATTCAGGATGCCTGTTGTAAACGTGATTGGGATCGGTTGGTAGAGCGTCGAGGTTAGCAAGCAAACTTGTGTTAAGCCACGCATGCACCTTTAGACCGCGTTTGTGAGCTTCTTGCAGAGTTGTCGCGAGCGGATCGAAGTCTTGCGGTTGATCCTTCAATTCAAGCGCGCGTGGTTCTACGCGCGATTTGTAATATGCGTCACCCCGGCCCCGAACTTGAACGATCAAAGTGTTAAAGCCATTGTCTGCAGCGGCACTCACCATCGCGCGAATCTTTTCCGGAGAGGTCAACGTTGTGCGTACGACCCAGAGCGCGCGAACCTCACTCGCGGCCGAAGACGGCACCGTGGTTGATGGTTGTTGCGGAGGCGCGGCGCGTGAAAAGGAAAGAAGTAGAGGGGACCAAACGAGGCCGATAATCAAAACTCTTACCACGCTTCTCATTTGGTCCTACTATCCTTCCAGGGTGATTCGCACCTTGCTTGCCTCTTTAGTACTGATATCGCAGCGACACCTGAATATTACGCGGGACATATAACGTCGCTGCGCTGGTGATTGCTCCAAAGTTTGTATTCGCAAGCGACTGACTTGGAAATCCGTACTGAACGTGATTGAAAGCATTGAACAGGTCAGCCCTTAAAGTTACCTTGTGTCCCTCCCACGGCATCGAGAAGACTTTCATAATTCCTAAGTCAACGTTCTTTACTCCATCAAGAAAGAACGTGTTGCGACCCAGAGTTATCGCGTTCAAGTCATTAACCGTTAATGTCCGGAACGCGGATCTCGGCAAGGCGTCGCGGGAAGTTGCGGGGTGATTCACGCTGTTTCCCAGTACGGATGGATCAAGCAGTATGGGTCGGGGTTCGCTGAAGCCATCGAAATTCACGTCGAGCGATGTCGTATTAACTGAGAATGGTGTGCCTTTCGCAAGTTTCACTACTCCGGAGAACTGCCAGCCACCAAGGGTTTGGCCCAGAAATCCGCGCTCGTTAGCAAAGAATGGCAGCCGGTAGGACCCATAGAACGTGAAGCGATGCGGAGTGTGGAAACGAGAAAGACCGCGAGCATTTCGCGCGCTGTTCCCGTTCTGATTGCTATCACCGGTTCCCACAAATGTCGCTTCCGATGTGGTGTCGATTGCTTTGCTCCATGTGTATGCCGCCTGAAAGTTGAGGTTGCTGCTGAGACGCTTGACCCATTCCAGCTGCAGGCCGTGGTAGTAACTCCAAGCCGCATTCGAAACCGCCAGGTTTGTTGAGTACAAGCCATTAGGCCTGCGTTCATTTGTTCGCGGCACACGGAAGCTGTATTCAAAGGCACCAATCGGAACAACGTTGGGGCACTGAGCCGTAAACGGAATTGCGGTACTGCCGTCGGTTCCTGCGCAAGCAGAGTCAGCTGCGAGTCGGATGATCTGTCCTCTTAAATTCGCAGGATTGTTCGGATGGTTCGGCACGAGCACACCGTTAACCGGGTCGTGAACAGGAAGATTGTCTTGCGCATATCGCAGCAGGCCAATTCCTCGATTACCGGTGTAACTCATTCTGATCGACGAAGAGAAAGGCATTTGTCTTTCAAAACTGAGATTCCACTGCTGCGTGTAGGGCATTTCCAATCCGGGATCAATCAACGTAACTGTGTGCCGCGTTGTTGGTGTGCCCGGGACAAAAACAAATCCATTCGTTGGATCAGCAAGATTGACCGGATTGAATATTGAGCTAGGAACTGTCTCGTTGAGGAAGCGAGCATTCGGCGGATTGAATCTAACCGTTGCGCCGCCCTGCGAGAATACGGACTGAAAGATTCGGCCGTGATAGATGCCGTAGCCCCCGCGGACCGACGAATCGCCCACACCGCCAAACATCTTCTTCAAAAAGTCATTTTCAAATTCCGGACTCCAGGCGAATCCAAAACGCGGCTCCCAATTGTCCTTGTCAGCCTCAATGCCGTAGTTGATGCGACCAGCAGCCTCTTCTGGAGCGGAGACGTATTCGTAACGTAGACCAAGATTGAGCGTCAGGTTCGGACGAATCTTCCAGTTGTCTTCAGCATAGAAGTTCGACTCGTTGATGCGATTCTCGAGGAAGAATGGCCCGTAACCTTTCTGGAAATTCGGAGTGCAGCCGTTGATGAACTGATTAAATCCGTTTACGTAATTCACGCCGTTACAAGTCGCCCTATCGCTGTTGTAAAAACCGCGCGAGAAATTGTCTGCAAGATCATTAAGCTGTTGACGACGAATGTCAGTACCGGCTTTGAAATAGTGGTCTCCCTTTAGCGTTGTCAGGTTGTAAACGAACTGGTTGACTGTTTGATACCGCTGAATAGGGAAGTTACCTGCATTGCCAATCGTCGATG
>DATJKB010000310.1:0-4404 GCA_035491875.1 Pyrinomonadaceae bacterium
TGGGTTGTCGGCTTTCCATCAAAAGCACAACTTCACGGCGAACTTCATCTACTCGTTCCCGTGGATGCGTGATCAACAAGGAGTCACCGGCCACGTGTTGGGTGGATGGCAACTCTCCGGCATTGTGCGTCTGGCTTCCGGTCGGGCCTACACGCCAACTAACTTCTTTGCTACATATGACCCAGGTTGGGAAAACGGCTTCATTGGGTCGGGAGCTCTTCGTCCCTTTAACGGCAATCCCAATGCACCTGTTGGAACACTTGCAGTTGCGAACTTCGCCGCCCAGGCGCTGATCGGTGGGGCACCTTCAGATTCGCCTACGGGCTTCTGGATTTACAACACCCTCAGTCCTGGGTCTCAGCCGCAACCGGGCACTCTCAATGACGCTCGACTCGTCTATAACGACTTCGGTCTGTTTTCACAGTTCGGCATTCCGCTGACTGCTTCGGAGTCGTTCCTGCATTTCCGCACACCATTCGGTGATGTCGGTCGAAACACGTTCCTCGGTGATCCGTTCTATGGCGTGAATCTCGCCATCTTCAAGACGACAAACATCACGGAGAATGTGAAAGTCGAATTTCGCGCTGAAGCTGCGAATATACTTAATCGCAGAAACTTCGGTGTTCCGGATCCTATAACTGAAGACGCCTATCTCGGTGGCGCCGTCGGTTCCTTCCAGAATCCTGGTTGGAATAACGGCAGCCAACGCGAATTGCGTCTGGGCCTCCGCTTTATCTTCTAACTGAGAGCAAGTTGAGATGAACTCTCACGTGCTTTTTGCGAGGGAGAGGACAAAATCCTCTCCCCCTTTTTTATTGAAGATTGCTGATTGAAGATTGATGATTGTAGATTGACGATTGTTCGCCTAAGTTGTTTTCACGGCAAGCCGCGCCTCGGTTTTCAAATCATCAATCTACAATCATCAATCATCAATCTCTTGAGGGGTCTCATGCAAAATCGTTTTTTCTTCACGTTGCTTGTGGTCGCACTATCGTGTCGACTCGCATTGCCAGTTTCAGCCCAGGATCCAAAAACCCAGGAAGACACAGTAAAAATCGCAACGGCTGCTGTGCAGTTCGAAGCTGTCGTCACTGACAAGAACGGCCGACCGATCACAGGCCTAACACGAGACGACTTTCAGGTTCTCGACGAAGGTGCGCCGCAACCGCTCGACCTCTTTGTCGCCGTGAATAAGGGTCAACCATTCTCGACCGATCCAACTTCCTCGAGCGCCGCAGCACGCGCAACAACTCCACTAGTGAAGCCGTTTGAGGGACGTTACATAGCAGTCATCTTTGACGATTTGAGTCTATCAGCAGATAACTTCATTCGCGCACGTCGAGCACTAAAGGAATACGTCGACACGAAGGTCACTTCGAACGACATGGTCGCGATCATTTCGACCGGAGGCTCTTTGGGATCTTTGCAACAGTTTACGAACGAAAAGCGCCGGCTCCGTTACGCGATCGATCGCATTAGTGCTCAAACAAGTATCGCGGAGAAACTACGGGATCCCCGGTTCAAATTAACCGTTACCGAAGCTGTTCGCATCGACAGTGGCGACCGACTGACCCTCGAGAACGTGGTCCGTCGACTGCAGACTGAAGACATCGACATGCAATCGATGCCTGTTGAATCGGTAGAAGCGCAAGTACGCTCGACGGCTCAATCTCTCGTCACGCAGCTTAACGCTGTCCTACGGACGACTCTACGGACGATTGAGAATCTATCTCGCGGCATGGGCGACTTGCCCGGCAGAAAGATCGTTAATCTCATTACTGAATCATTGACAACAGCGGGCGGCAGCACTGGCGACATAACAAACCAGATGCTACAGACGATTGATGTAGCGCGTCGCAGCGGCGTGAGTGTGTATGCGCTCGATGCCGGTGGGGTAAAGTCGAATAACGTGAACGCCAGTGAACGCGTTACCGCCACCGGCTTGCAGCTCAGAAACACTAATGCGAGCTCAACGTTCACTGATTTCGAGAACATTAGTGCCGCGCGCGCGCTGGCCTTCGGCACCGGAGGAGAAACTTTCGCAAACGCCAACGATCTGTCCGTCGCTCTTGAAAAAGCTACAGCAGACTCAAGCAGCTATTACGTTCTCGGATTCAAACCTGCCAGGCTCGACAATAAGTTTCATCGTCTGACGGTGACAATCAAGAACAAGCCAGACGTCGTAATTCGCACGCGACGTGGTTACATAGCTCTAAATCAAGAAACTGCGCGCGGAACTGCGACGGAGTTAGCCGCAGCGTTGATCTCGCCGGTCTCAAGAACTGAGTTGCCGTTGGAAGTGGTTGCCAATGTGGTTCCAAAGGGAAGTGCGCAGGTAGTTGTAACTGGACTCCATATCGGCCGGAAGCATTTAACGATTCCGGATCCAACGGTTGAGAAAAATGCTGCTTACGAAGTGGTGGCGTGGGTGTTCGCTGCTGGTCGGGATCAGCCTGTCGGTATCATCAAGACCGATGTAACTTACGATCTGACAAATGCGAAAGCCGCAGAGAAACTTTCGCAGCAAGGGTTCCTCATGGCCCACACCTTTACCGACCTGGCGCCTGGTGCTTACCAGATCCGCGCAGCAGTAAGAGAGAAGTCTACAAAACTCGTTGGTTCGGCTTATCAGTTCTTCGAGATACCTGATCCCAGCAAGAGCAAGGTGATCAGCTTGAGCAGTCTTGTTCTAATGCCAGAAGGCGGGACTAGTTTCCAAGGGCACAATAACTTCAAGACGGGAACGAACATGGACCTTCGTTATGTGATCTATAACTTGAAAGCTAATCCAGAGCTCGTTCAACTGGTGAAACTCGTCGATTCGCAGGAGAACATGTTACTCAACTCACGCCTCCCAGCATCGACGACTCCTGCGCCGACCGATCCTTCACAGTTTCCGCAAGGAACACGTCTGAAGGTACCGACGAAGCCTGGTCAGTATTCACTGTTCGTGATTCTGCACGATCCAAAGACTGCGTTTGAAACGGAGCGCCGTGTAGATTTCGTCGTGGAGTAGACGAGCTGACGCGGAGACCGGGAGACGCGGTGACGCGGAGAAAAGATCCCTGCGTCCCCGTGTCCTGCGTCTCCCTGTCCCCGCTTGTCCCTGTCCCCGCGTCTCCGTGTCCCCGCGTCTCCCTGTCCCCGCGTCCCTGTCTCCGTGTCAGCTTCCATCCTTCATCCCGGTGCTCCCTGAATTAAGCAGAAGTTCATTAAAATGTACGATAATCCAGATTTTCGTCTTGTCAGCCGCGCTCTGCCAAATAATCCTTCCACCGACGGTGCAGGTGACCCTTGTCTTCAAAACATAAACCGGGCGGCTAAAACACGGTTTCTACTGGATTTCTTTTACGACAGGCCGGGAGCAAGGATCAGACACTCGAAGACATTTAAAGAGGGCAACCTAGGGGCATGGCTCTTGCGACCTCGCTTAAATTGTCGTGCTGCCAACTCGTCCTCTAAGCACTCTCTTTGGGATTCTTGCACTTAATGTCGTCCTCTGCGTCCACGGGCAGGTCCGGAGGCCCGACGACATCACGCCTAGTTCCGAACGGATATCCTCAGGCGCAATACGCGGGCGCGTGATCTTGCCGAACGGCTCGTTCTCCGATGAGGCCGTTAAGATAACCCTTTCTTCCCTTCGAGGAACGCTGGCCACGATCTACACCGAAACGCAGGGAGAGTTTGAATTCACTGGAGTTCTACCGGGCACTTACTACCTGGAGTTTGAAGCAAATCGTCAAGCCTACGAACTAGTGAACGAAACGGTTCAGGTTTACAAAGGCACTCCTACCGTAATCACCGTGACACTTCGTCCTATCGGATCGAATCCAGCCAGCAGAGCGTCAGCCGAATCAGTCTCAGTCGCAGAGCTTAAAGAAAAGGTTCCTGAGAAGGCACGAAAAGAATTTGAAAAAGCGAGCGTCGCAGGTGCCAAGGGTCAAACAGACGAAGCCATCGCGCATCTCCGCAAAGCCATCGCTATCTTTCCATCGTTCATCAGAGCTCATAACGATTTGGGAACCTACCTTCTTTCTCAAGGAAAGCTCGACGACGCTGAGGAAGAACTTGAGAAGGCCATCGCTCTCGACGCGACCGCATTCAATCCTCGTCTTAATCTCGGCATAGTGCTGGTCCATAAACAAGCATTCGCGGAGGCGCACGAACATCTGCGCAAAGCTTTGGCGCTCGAGCCAAACTCACCACCCGCTCACTTGTATGCAGGACTTTCTCTCGCGGCGATGGAAAGACTCGACCCCGCTGAGATCGACTTCAAGGAAGCTTATTCACTCGGTGGTCCCAAGTACGGAATCGCACTCTATCATCTGGGCCAACTCTACATGGCTCGCGGCGATCACCCGGCAGCACTTAAATCATTCGAAGAGTATTTATCGGTAGTGCCCG
>DATJKB010000311.1:0-17641 GCA_035491875.1 Pyrinomonadaceae bacterium
TGGTTCGACCATGTGGTGCCACGCTGGTTAGTGGCGGTGAGTTACGTGCTTCATGATCTGGCGGCTCTCGTGATGCTTGCTGGATTCATCATTCACATTTACGAAGGCACAGCCGCAGCACCCGGAACGTTCCAGTCGATGATCGACGGGACTGTAACTCGGGAATGGGCCGCCTCTCATCATCCAGGGTGGTACGACCAAAGATCGGACAGGATTACCGGGTTACAAGATTCAGAAAAGGGGAAAAGGTGAAAAGGGGAAGAGGGGAAAAGGCTCAGAAGTTCAAAGCTTTTCTTCTCTGCCCGTTAGCTTTTCCGAAATCTTGTAATCCTGAAATCTTGTCCAAAGTCTTCGATCTGTAGCTCCACGCCAGGTCCAACCGTAACCGTACTTTCCTTCAAAACGCGGCCAATACAACACCCAACTGTGGAAAGTACGCCTTCCTCTCGTGGCCCGTTACGTTAGCGAAATCTCCACTCTCCAATAGGATTGCCCGCATTGAAAAGGAGGGCCATAAGGCCTCGACAAATGTGGAGAAAACTTCAAATGAACACCAAGTTATACCGGCAGCTGACCGTTATGAGTCTCTGCCTGTTTTTGATGGCAACCGCAATTCTTCCTCTCTTCAGCCCCGCACACGCGCAGGAAGAAGGATCGGCTGTACAGGAGGAAGACAAAACGCTTGCACCATATTTCTTCGTGCAAGGAGATCCAAGCGTGGATCAACTACCGCTGAAAGACACGCGGGTTGAGATTGCCGTGTCTGGCGTGATTGCTGACGTCAAGGTTGTGCAAGTCTATCGCAATGAAGGCACTCGGCCGATAAACGCCTCGTATGTGTTCCCGGCGTCGACGCGCGCTGCTGTCTACGGAATGCGAATGCAGATCGGCAATCAAATCATCGTCGCAAAAATTAAAGAGCGCGAAAAGGCCCAACAAGATTTCGAAGCGGCGCAAAAGGAAGGGAAGAGCGCGTCGCTACTTGAACAGAACCGTCCCAACGTCTTTTCGATGAAGCTTGCCAACCTGATGCCACAAGAACAGGTTGAGATTTCGCTTAACTACACAGAACTCCTGGTTCCGACTGACAGCGTTTACGAAGTTGTATTCCCGACCGTTGTCGGACCGCGGTATGCATCCCAGGAGACTGAGCCGAAAAAGAATGGCTGGGTAAAAACGCCTTACTTGCGAGAAGGCAACAAGCCAACGAGCACTTTGCACATTTCGACTCGCATTAACGCCGGCATGCCGATTCAGGATTTGACGTCCCCGTCTCATCAGGTGTCGCCGCTTTGGCAGGGCTCGAACGTCGCGCAGGTAGACCTGGCGGAAGAAGATGCATTTCAAGGGAACCGCGACTTTATCTTGCGGTATCGCCTGGCTGGCGAGCAGATCGCGTCGGGCTTATTACTGTTTCAAGGTCAAGACGAGAATTTCTTCCTCTATATGGCCCAGCCACCGCAACGAGTTGCTACTGACGAGATACCGCCTCGCGAGTACATCTTTGTCGTCGATATTTCAGGCTCGATGGAAGGCTTTCCGCTGAACACATCGAAGCAGTTGCTTAGAGATCTGATCGGAAAGCTGCGGCCCACCGATCTTTTCAACATCGTCTTATTCGCCGGCGATGCAAGCACGCTCTCACCCAAGTCAGTACAGGCAAACCAGGAGAACGTCGCGAGTGCGATTCGCTTAATCGAACAGCAGCATGGCGGTGGTGGAACCGAATTGCTGTCAGCCGTGCAACAGGCGATGAGTATCCCGCGTGATACGAACATTTCAAGAAGTCTGGTGCTTATCACTGACGGGTACATCTCGGGTGAGCAAGGAGTTTTCGATTACATCCGCGACAACCTAGATAAGTCCAATGTCTTCTCGTTCGGTATTGGCTCATCAGTCAATCGTTACTTGCTTGAAGGTGTAGCACGTGCAGGAATGGGCGAGCCGTTTATCGTTACGGATGAAAAAGAAGCCGCGTCAGCGGCCGCAAAGTTCCGCGAATATATTCAGACGCCGGTGCTGACAGACATAACGGTCCGTTCAGTTGGATTCGAAACCTATGATGTGCACCCGGCTCATCTCCCGGATTTGATGGCTCAACGCCCTGTGATTGTCTTCGGCAAATGGCGAGGGTCAATCGGCGGCATGTTTGAACTGCACGGAAGAACCGGCCGCGGCGATTACGTGACGAGGTTTGACGTCACCACCGTACAGCCGGAGGAAGCGAATCGCGCGTTGCGCTACCTGTGGGCGAGAAATCGTATCGCTGAGTTGTCGGATTATGGATCAAGCCAGGTAGAGGATGGTCGAGTTAAGGAAATTACTCAGCTTGGGTTGAAGTACAGCTTGCTGACGCAATACACGTCGTTCATAGCGGTGCGTGAGAAGGTTGTTAACGACAGTGGATCAGCGGAAGACGTCCAACAGCCGTTGCCGCTTCCGGTTGGTGTTAGCGAAATGGCCGTCGGCAGTGAACCGGAGTTGATCTGGTTAGCTGGCCTCGGCCTGTTAGTCGCGCTGTTGATGGTTTTGCGGAGTTATCGGAATCGCGGTCGTATGGTGAGCAACTGAGCTATGCGTAACCGTTTGAACTACATCGCGCAGTTGGTTGTCGTTCTGGGGGGCGTACTGAGTATGAAGTTCTACTACTCAGCGGCAAGCGTCAACCAACTGCGCTGGATTCTAGCTCCAACGACGGTGCTTGTGGAATTCATCACTGGTCGGCACTTCGCGTTTGAATCTCACGCCGGTTACATGAGCAGCGATCATACATTTTTGATCGCTGCCTCATGTGCCGGTGTGAATTTTTTGATCACGGCCTTCTTGATGCTGACCCTGCGCCAGCTCTGGCGAGATCGTTTGAGGCAGAGACACCAGGCGTGGTGGCGACGATGGGCCTTTCTGCCGTTCGCGGGCGGTGTTGCGTACGCGACCACGCTAGTGGCGAATACCGCGCGTATCTCCATTGCTCTTCAAATGCAACAGATGTCTTTCAAGATCGGCTGGCTTGATGCAGAGCAGTTGCACCGACTTGAAGGGATATTCGTTTATTTTGGATTTCTACTACTTCTCTTTGTGCTTGGGGAAAGAACTCGAACGGCGTGGGCAAGGGAGGTGAGTGGTGTCACACGGAGATTCAGTTTGCTTCGCGCTTCGTGTTTTCCGTTATTGATTTATTACGCGATGACTTTAGGGTTGCCGTTGGCAAACGGGGCATACCGCCAGGCGAGTTTCTGGGAGCATTCACTATTTGTCTTGCTTGCTCCGGTCATCATTGTTCTGTTCGTTGTTGTGTTGGCAAACCTCATGAAAAGATTTCACCCCACGCATGTTCACTATACTTCAGTTTGCCGTTGTGGTGTGCCATCACTCAACCGCAGTGGAAAACAGTCAGTACCACCTCGCGGTAGCGGGTGGGTGGGGAGCCAGATTCTTTGAGTTTCATGAGCTTCGCTATTCTTTTTCTATCCTTGATTGTGGCTTGCTTCTCCAAAAGCTCGCCCATAATTACGAGTTCTCAGAACAAAACCCCTGCATTCTCGAACAACTCTTCAGCCGTAGGAGAGTCTCACGTTACGAGACCAAGCATTAATGACGACGGCTCAAAAACCTCAAGCTGTGATGATCCGAAAGGCTATAGCGTGGAAGAAGGGATAGAGCCGAGAACCCACTCGGTGAAAATTGTAAGGGGCGGCACGGTTCTGCACACAATAAAATTGCTGACCGATGAAGAGCGCAATGGCTTTGGTTTTAATGGGGCGAAGAAGACTAAAGAAGGCTTTGAAATATCAATTGAATACGGTTCCAGGATCTATTACGGCAAGAGATTCATTTTCATATGCAAACATCACAAGTTTTATCTGAGCAAGATAAGCGTAGAGAGTTTCGATAGGCACAACCCCGAGAGTTGGAATAAGAAAGTTATCAGGGTGCGACCCAACGTCCCTCTCGAGAAGTTCTTGATCACTGATTTTATGCTCGAAGGTGTTGTCGGTCGTTGTGTCAGTAATCCTCACGAATGGGGGACTTCAGCTTGTTCTCCGTTCTCAACAATGAACTCAAGAATCTGGCTTCGCACCCACCCGCTACCGCGAGGTGGTACTGACTGCTCACCCACTGCAATGCGAGGTTTTGAAAAGTCTTTGAGCTGAACCCACACAAAAAGATTGACCGCAGATCTACGCTGGGCACGGAATCAAAACTTACTCTTAGGCTAGCCCAGTAGGCCTAATGACAAGTTCTGACTTGTGTAGCATCTGCGGCCAATGCCGTAGAAATCACGACCTCAACGCCCCAGGTTTTGCACTCCCTGAACGGCCAAGTTCAACCCGAAAAGCAAAATTGAAGAGGTCAAGTTAACCGACGCGCGTAGAGGTCTGCAGGAATAACACCCGAGCCGACGGAATATTCCAGACAATCTGTTGTTTTTGGAATAAAATTTCCCCCTCAAGTGTTACTCTAGAACAACGGAATTCTGGCCTTTAGCCCGGCTAAGACGAACATGCCCACCACGGCCTTCAATGAGGAAGCGCTGACGCATATCGACGCCTTGTTTGGGTATGCGATGACGTTGACGCGCAATAGAACAGAGGCTGAGGACCTCGTTCAGGAAACCTACGTAAGGGGCGCGCGAGCTGCAAATCAACTGGCGGCTGAGAGCAATCTAAAGAGCTGGCTTTTCGTGGTAATGCGGAACGCCTGGCTCAATCAGTTGCGACATCAGAACAAAGGCCCCCGTTTCGTGGGATTGGAGGACGAAGACTCTTTCGACCCGGCTTCGCCGGCCGAAGAGAATTCGAATCCGCAGGTCGTCTATATCCGGAAGATTGAGCGAACTCAAATCCGAACGGCGTTGGAAAGTCTTCCGGAGGCGTACCGCGAGGTAATTGTTTTAAGAGATATTGAAGGCCTGACCTATCAGGAGATTGCCACTGTTCTTGATTGTCCGGCTGGTACCGTCATGTCCCGGCTCGCACGAGCTCGAGAGAAACTCCGGACGTTGCTTAATGGACGGGAAACCAAAACGCGATTTAAGGCCGTCTGACATTTATGAGTGGTTGCACAGACATCAGGTGTCGTTTGAATCTGTATCTCGATAGCGAGTTGCAGGGCGACGAGCGTGTCGAGTTTGAACACCACCTGCGCGAATGCCAATCCTGCAGGTCGGTGGCCCAGGCTGAAAAACGGTTTCTCGACACTTTCCGCAGCGCCGAGCCGCTCTACATTGCTTCGCCTGAACTAACTTCTCGAGTTCGATCCGTTCTTCATTTCCCTGACAGCGATACCGCCGATGCCGCGGGCACTAGCCGTTCGTTGAGAAAGCATCGCGTCATTGCAACGATAGCTGCGGCGGCGCTGTTACTGTTGTTATTGCCGATTCTGATTTGGCGAGCACGCGAACGCGAACCGCGATCGTCTGCTTCGAGTTTTGCTCTAATGGCGGCCGACGCTCATCTCAGACATATTCGTGGTCAGCTTCCCCTTGAGATGATGTCCACTGAACCGCGGGAAGTTTCTGAGTGGTTCGTAAACAAAGTGGACTTTAGAGTGAAGATTCCAAACTATCAGGAGGCGCCGGGCCTCGAAAAACTCTACACGATGGAAGGCGCGCGGCTAGTCGCTTACAAAAACGATTATGCTGCTTACGTGGCCTACCAGATGAATGACCACCCAATCAGTTTAGTCATAACCTCCGACAGCGTTGGTCAGACATCCGGTGGCGAGGAGATTAAAGCGAAGGGATTGGTTTTCCACTACAACGCCATTCACGGATTGAAGGTGCTTACCTGGTCCGATCGCGGTTTAACTTATGCTCTCGTTTCTGATTTAGAAGAACGCGGACAGCAGTCGTGTGTTGTTTGCCATCAGGACATCAAGGAGCAGGACTTCATCGCCCCCCTCAAACCGAGGTAACCGAGGTAAGTCACCCCCCTTTATCTTCATCTTCCCTGACATGGACGACCTTCAAGACTTACTGGCAAAAAACAAAGCGTGGGCCGAATCGATAAAGGCGACCGATCCGGAATTCTTTAATAGCCTTTTGGCACACCAGACGCCGCGCTACCTGTGGATCGGCTGTTCCGATAGCCGCGTACCTTCCACTCAACTCGTTGGAATGCAGCCGGGCGATATGTTCGTCCACCGCAACGTAGCGAACCTTGTGGCCCATACTGACTTCAATTGTCTTTCAGTGTTGCAGTATGCCGTTGACGTTTTGAAAGTGAATCACGTCATAGTTTGTGGTCACGACGGTTGTGGCGGAGTTAAAGCCGCCATGGAAAACCGTCACCTGGGATTGATCGAAAACTGGTTGCGACATGTTCAGGACGTGATGCGCAGTCACGATTCAGAGTTAGCAACCATTGCGGATCCGGTTGAACGTTTGAACAGGTTGTGTGAGTTGAATGTGATCGAACAAGTCTTGAATGTGAGTCGAACGACGATTGTGCAAAATGCGTGGAACCGCGGGCAGGAATTAGCAGTGCACGGCTTGATTTACGGAATCGGAGACGGATTGCTCCGCGACTTGAATATCTGCATTAGGGATGAAGCTCAATTATCGAACGCCGCGGGATCGCCTTAAGCTGATTGCGCAAACTCGAGCTGGCTGTCGAAACGCTTCTCACCATCGCTAGCTTTTACTCTCGTGTAAGTCCCATCCTCTCGAAGCTCGCGAGCATTCACGTTGTCTCTCAAATAACCGGCGAGGATTGTCTCCTTTAACAAAGTCTTGAGCCGCGCATCCTTGATGGGCACAGCGACTTCCACACGACGGCTCAGGTTGCGGTACATCAAGTCAGCACTGGCAATGAAGACTTCTTCTTTTCCATTGTTGTGAAAATAGAAGATGCGACTGTGCTCGAGAAAACGACCGACAATACTTCTCACGCGAATGTTACTCGAGACGCGCGGCAGACCAGGCCGCAGGATACAAATACCTCGCACGATTAGATCGATCGAAACTCCAGCTTCGGAAGCAGCATAAAGTGCGCGCACAACGGCGAGATCCGTCAGACTATTTATCTTCGCAATAATTCGCCCCGGTCTACCTGCCTTCGCATGTGCCGTCTCACGCTGAATGAGCTTGATAAGGTTTTTCCGCAAATTAATCGGCGCGACGAGCAGGCATTCATAATCGTCGAAGTCTGAAAAACCCGTTAGTGAATTGAAGAGATTTGTAGCGTCGTCGGCAATCTGATCGTCGGTCGTGAACACGCCGAGATCCGTGTAGATGCGAGAAGTTGTGGGATTGTAATTACCGGTTGCGAGGTGAACGTAACGCTGTAACGTGCGACCCTCCCGGCGCACGACGAGTGTCAATTTGCAATGCGTTTTTAGTCCGACCATGCCATAAACAACGTGTACGCCCGCCTGTTCCAAGCGGTGCGCCCACTCGATATTGCTCTCCTCGTCGAAGCGCGCTTTGAGTTCGACCAGCGCCGCCACCTGTTTTCCTCTCTCGACGGCATCAATCAACGCTTTCACGATTGGCGAGTTTTTTCCGGTGCGATACAGACAGATTTTGATCGCCACCACGTCTGGGTCAGTGGCCGCTGCATTTATGAAATTAGTAACCGTCGCATAAGCCGTGTACGGATGGTGAAGCAATATGTCCTGGCGCTTGATAGCGCGAAAAATGTCTTCTTCTTTCCGCAATTGAATCGGCGTCGTGAGCGGCAATGGCTGGTCTTTTAAGTCCGGCCGATCAAGTTCATACAACTGCATCAAGTCAGGAATGTTGAAAGGACCGTCAACGACGTAAACATCATCCGGAGTTAACTCGAGCGATCTAGTTAGAGACGACACCATCTCCTTTGGCATCGTTGCCGACACTTCCAACCTCGCAGCATCGCCAAAGCGCATGCGCCTCACGTGTTGCTGCATCGTGCGCAGCAGATCACTCGCTTCGTCTTCTTTGATCTCGAAGTCGGCATCACGTGTTACGCGAAACAAGTGGCACTTGCCAGTTCGCATTCCGGGAAACAGTGTTTGGATGTTCGCCGCAATAAGACTCCCTAAAAATGTGAAGGTGCCTTTGTCGTCAACCGGAACAAGTTTTGGAACAATCGGCGGTAGCTTGACCCGCGCAAACCTGGCCGATGCGCCCGCTGAGTCGCCCTTCTTCGCCTGTTGCGGCTCGACCATTACACCGAGGTTCAGACTCAAGTTTGAGACGTACGGGAATGGATGGCCAGGGTCGACGGCCTGCGGCGTGAGAATCGGAAAAACATTTTCGAAGAAGTAGGCCTCGGCAACTTTCTTTTCGCGTTTCGAAAGATCCCGGTAACGGCGAATTACGATGTGTTGTTCAGCCAATGCAGGAAGCACCTGCTGCTTCAGGCAATTCATCTGTTGCTCTAGCAGTGGGTTCAACTTCGCGCGAATGGCTTTCAGTTGTTCGGCCGGCCACATTCCATCGGGTGATAACTCACCAAAACCACCCGCGAGCGATTCCTGTAATCCTGACACACGCACCATGAAAAACTCGTCGAGATTTGAAGAGAAGATTGCCAGAAACTTTAATCGCTCGAGTAATGGGTGCCGCTGATCCAGTCCCTCTTCCAACACGCGGCGATTGAACTCCAGCCAACTCAGCTCGCGATTGAATAAAAGCTGCTTTTGACTGCGGAGGTTTCGTGGCTTCCGCTCTTTGGCCTTTGAAGGCTTCTTCTTTTCCCGTGTCGCTGTGGCTGTCATGACGGATTAGTTGGTGGTTCGGGGCGACCCGAAGCCGGATCACTGGTTTCTGCTGAGGGTTGAGCCTTCAGCGGACTAAGAACTTGACGCAACATGTCGCTTATGCCGCGCGCTTCCCACTCACGCCAGATGTCGAACGCCTCGTCGAAATGATTATGACGAGTGTCAATGAAATGGCTGAGAAGCCACGAAAACTCATCGTTCTGGTACTGATCTTTCTTCTTCTTCGATTCAAGAATATGCTCACCAAAACTCTCTATCCAAACATCACAATCGTGCAGATCCCCTAACGATGTTTGCAAGCGTGCCGTCTCCGCGGCAAAGGGAACAATATCTGCTCCCCAGCATTCCTGGAATAACTCGATCGCGTACCGCAGGCGTTTTGCGGCGATGCGCATGTCGTGCAGTGGCTTTGCTTTTAAGGGTCGATAGAGACCATTGCTCAATTTCTCCAGCTCTTTCAACCGATCGAGGATTACCGACCTCGCCATGTCTAGATAACTTGGATCAGGTTTAGTAGCTGTACCTCTTTGGGCTTTGGGTGCGGTTGCTGCATCCACTGCCGTTACGAATGAGCGGTTAAGTTGTTTTAGCTGCGCCCTGGCGACGATTCGATTCAAGTTATGTCGCGCTTTGTTTCGAGCAACCTCCCTGATACTGATCAACTCGCCGATTACGGCAGAGACTTCTTGCGGCGCTGTCGATCGAAGTTTCCCCAACGCATCGATTGCAACATCCTGATCACGTACCTCACCGAGTGCGTCGGCAATCCGCTTTATCTTTCCCAACGACGACGCGAGACCTCGTTTGCGAAGGTACGGTGTGAAATCGCGGAGCGCGCTGCGAAGCCGACGCGAAGCCACGCGCATCGAGTGAACGCCTTCCAAATCATTCCAATTCAGTGCGGTATCTCGTAGCTTCGCCATCTCACGGAACCGACCCTGAAGCACTCGCTTAATGCCGGCGCCCGCGGCGCCATTGCAATCGATCCCTTTTATCTTTCGCGGTTTAGCCATATCTTATGCGATCTTTAGTTTTCTTTTTGACGAGCTGACACTGAGCGTTCGACTAAATGCCTGTTCGAAAAGATCCCTTTTACGTTCCACTTCCGTAAGTTCATTTTCACAATTCGAAGAGCTGGAAATCGTAATCATGAATCTGCCTGGTTCCGCAACACACTCCAGCGACTGCACGCGGCTATCGTGACTTCTGTCGAGGGCATCGGCAAGGCGAACGATCCCGCCAAGCTTACTTACCGTGTCCTGATCTGCAGCATTGAGTGATGCATATTCGATGTGCCGGCGTTTGGGTATTGATCCGCGATGATAGCGGGCGATATTGGCAATTACGGCACGCTCTGCTTCGGAGAAACCCGTCAACTCTGAATTCTCGATAAGGTAAAGCGCGTGCTTTTGATGTGAATCGTGCGAAATGTGGTATCCGATATCGTGGAGCAGCGCGCCCGCGAGCATCAAGGTGCGATGATGACGCGATAGATTCTCTGATACGGCCAAACTGTCAAAGATTTGCTCAGCCAACTTTGCGACATGTCTCGCGTGCGTCTCTTCGTATCCAAAGCGACGACCGACGGCGTGAACTGCACGTAACTTATGGTCTTCAAACTCCGGCACAAGAGGCCGAGCTTCATCTTCCCATTCGCGCAGACAATCGATGATCACGCCTTCGCGCAAAGCCCAGTCGCAGGTATGGAGAACGTTTAGATTGAGCGCGTGCATTGCAGCTTCAAGGATCTGGCCGCCCGCGACGACAATTTCAGCTCGTTGCGCACTAATACCCGCGAAGACCCGACGCTCCGCTTGATTCTTTATTGCCAACGCTGAATTCAACTGGGCCAATCGACTTAAAGGGATCTCGGCTTCAACAGGTTGGGCCGGTTGCTCTCTGCGCTCGCTGTTTGTGGTGTTGCTCGCTCGAAGAGCAGCCCCAATCGCCAGGATTGTTCCTGATGTGCCGGAAACTCTTTGCCAGGTCGTGTTGCGAAGCTCACGTGCGGGTCGTTGAAAAGCTGCGCTCACTTCTGATTTCAAGTTTGCGATCTCTTTCGGTTTAGCGGGATCGTTTCGGATGAATCGATCAGTGAGCCTGACAGCTCCCAGCCTCACGGAGAAAAGAGAAAGCGGCACGCCATCGCGGAACAACGAGATCTCCGTCGAACCTCCGCCGATGTCGATGTTCATGTTTGTCACTCCACGCGGGGCGCAACCATGAGACGCTGCCAAGCCAATCAAACGCGCTTCCTCGACACCGGACAGAATCTCCACTCGCACGCCGGTTCTTTTTTCTACCTGTCGTATGAACTGCGCTGAGTTACGGGCTTCGCGCACCGATGCAGTCGCAACTGCGATGATCGTCTCCGCCTGACGGGCCTCGGCGGTCGTGCGGAAACGTTGAATACAATTTACCGCGCGCTCGATAGCTTCCGGCGAAAGGCGGCCGTTCGCCAGGGTCTCATGGCCGAGTCGCACAACTTCTTTCTCGCGCATTAGGACGGCAAACGAATCACTCGCAGCCGCATCAACGACGGCGAGTTTGATGGAGTTTGAGCCAATGTCGATGGCGGCGAGTTTCAAGCGCAGATAAGTTTGGTATCAGCTTTAGTCTTGTTGGAGCTTGAAGAATTGTACTAAAGGCTAGAACTCTTTGAGTCGTTCCGTCCAGTGGCCGAGAGCGGGTAGCAGGTAAGCCGCGAAAAGATTATGTCAAAGCTGGCCGGAAACAGGCACTTTCCGTAGAATCGGCAAACACTTTACGAAAGATGTGTTACAGCGCTGTAAACAGAATCTGAAGGACGGTTAAATGAGAACTCTGTATTTGTTGCGCCATGCCAAGTCGAGTTGGAAAGACGCAAACCTGGCGGATTTCGATCGCCCGCTGTCAGGCCGCGGTCGCAAAGCAGCTGAAACTGTTGGTGTGTTTCTGAAGGATAAGGAGATCACTTTTGATTTGGTCGTCAGTTCACCAGCCGTACGCGCGAGACAAACAATCGAACTGGTTTTGCGCGCGGGAAAAATGCGGCCTGAGCTGCGCTTTGACGAACGAATTTATGAGGCGACTACCACGCGTTTGCTCGAGATAGTTTCGCAGCTCGAAAACGAATCCAAGGTCGTGCTGCTCGTCGGACACAATCCCGGGATGCAGGAGCTTCTACTGCTGTTGACTGGGCAAAGCGAAGAATATCCAACCGCTGCGATAACGAAGATCGCGTTCAAGAATCTGAAGTGGACCGAGGTTGGGAATAAGAAGGGAATTCTGGAGTGGATTGTCCGGCCGAAAGAACTGGACAAGGACTAGAGTCTCGTTGCAAATAGAAAAGACCACCTGTTTCATACAGGTGGTTTTTAAATTTCAACCTACTATGCGCGAGCCCAAAGCCTTCTTCGCGCCGCAAACGAACTTGAACGATAAGAACCTACTTGAATGCGCGGCGCGTCGAGTTCTTGTGACCTGTGTGTAGGCTGAACTTGACGCTCCACCCACATGAAGTGGGTGGTCTCTATCGGACTAGCTAAGATTGATCATATGAGCGTTCAGCCTTCACACTAACGAACTCCTCAGTCTCAATGATGTACGCCGTCAGGTTATAGCCATAGACACAACCAGTATCGAGCCCGATCGCATTCTTACCTCGGCGTGGTTCCGGAGCAGGCCAGTGTCCGAAGAGCACGGTCTTCTCGCCGTAGTAAACGTGATACCAGGGTGTGCCTTCCTCACTCTCGCGATCGGCGCCTAACGTCCGTAGCCGTGTCAGGTCACCGGTTGTTTGCGAGTAGAGTTCAACGTTCGGGCGCAAGCCCGCATGAACTACCAGATGCGTGTCGAGGTCGATTATGAATGGCAGTTTGTTGAAGTAAGTGCAGTAAGCGTCCTTCTCGCTTTTCAGTGCTTTGTGTACTTCCTTCTGGGCCGGCTTTAACTCAATATCTTCGCCGTTCCACTTTCGCCGCAGCGCCAGATCATGATTGCCAATTACCGTACTGAACCGCGGATCAGTCATGAACAGCTCTAACACTTCGCGACTCTTCGGACCCTTAGTGATTAAATCCCCGACGCACACAACGTGATCGTCAGGGCCGAGCTCCGCCTTTTCAAGCAGTGCCCTTAGTTCGTCATAACAACCGTGAATGTCACCAACTACAATCGTCCGAGCAGCCATCCTCACCCCTACACTCTTAGTATTTAAGTATTAACTACCAAGTCCAAAGTCCAAAGTCCAACGCCGAAGTTAGATTATTTGTAAATGTACGTTTGACTCTCTTTCTGTTTCCACTCGACGGTATCGATGTTCTCCTTATCAGCAGTAAATACTTCCTCATTCAGCTTATCCGTACTGATCGACGTACTCAGATTTACAAGGTAGACGACCTTGCCGATCGGGTCATCTTCGTCAGGCCGATCGATCTCGCGCAACTCGGCATCAAACTGGTGCTTTGCAAACATCCTTTTCAGTGCGGCTTCTGAAGTATCGACATTGCGCGTCTTAACAGTCACCTCCATTGAGCGGAACACTTGGGACTGTTCGAAGTACTCAAGTACCGCCAGGGTGAGTAATACAAAGAGCGCGAGGATGAGAGCCATGTCCCAACGGCCGACACCTGATGCCAAACCGACACCGAGGCATATCAACAGCACCGTTATTTCTTTCGGATCCCGGATGTTTGTGCGAAAGCGAACGAGCGACGCAGCGGCGAAGATTCCGAACGCACGCGCTGCACTGTCGCCGACAACCATCATCATTGCCGCCGCAACGACAGCCATCAGAATCTGTGTTTGCGCGACGAACGGATTACGCCGACTGAATGACAGACCACGCCGCCAACGGAACGCCAGCAAGCCCGCAAGGAAAGCAGCGAGGGAGAAGCGCAGCGCAATTTTTGCAGCAGTAGCTTCCCAGCCTGCGAACGACGACGGCGTTAATCCGGTCGTACTCGTGCCAAACAATTCGGCGAATAAAGGCTCGTCGCCGGGACGGGTAGGTGCGTCCGCTGTTAGCGCGGGCGTTTGGCTTGGCGGACTCATGTGCGACGCACCTCGGTCGCGAAGGACATATGCTAGCAATCCACTTCCCATCAGGATGACGACGAACGTCGCCAACACTCCAACACTGACTCTATTCATCTGGGGACTCCTTTGTCATGAATGATTGCCGATTGCCAATTGCCTATTGCCGATTGTGGTGATCATCAGGAACTGCAGCACTTGACACATTGCAAAGGACTGGTGAGGACTGGATAAACAATCGGCAATCTGCAATCGGCAATGGCTCACATTTGCTTTGACCACAATCGCCTTCGCTTAATTGAGTGGACGCTGCCGGCTCCAGGAGAACTGTTCGCGCCTTCAAAGTGTGTCTGGCTGTTGAATGGTTCTTCGTTAATACCGCGCTGAGGTTGTTCGTAGACGCCGTCAGAGTTCATGACTCTCGCCTTTACGTTGTCGCGCAGATAAGCAGACAGAAGGGTGTCTTTCAAATACTTCTTGATCTGAGCATCCAGGACCGGAGCGACAACTTCAACCCGTCGATCAAGATTTCGTGTCATCCAATCGGCCGAGCCGATGTAGATTTCTTCATCGCCACCATTCAGGAAATAGAAAATGCGACTGTGTTCAAGAAATCTGCCGACGACGCTTCTCACGTGAATTGTTTGCGAGAGACCCGGCACGCCGGGACGTATCATGCACGCACCCCTGACAATCAAATCTATTTTGACTCCCGCCTGGGAAGCTCGATACAACGCTTCAATTATCGTCAAATCAGTTAGGCGATTAACTTTCGCCATGATGTGGCCCGGCTGACCAGTGAGAGCTTGTTCTGTTTCGCGTTCGATCAATGCCAGCATGCGCTTGCGAAGATTGACTGGCGCAACCATCAAGCGCGTGTAATCTTTCTGCATTGAAAAGCCGGTCAGGAAATTGAAAAGATCGGTAGCATCATCGCCAATCACGGGATCGCTGGTTAGCAGTCCGAGATCGGTGTACAGACGAGAAGTTGTTGGATTGTAATTGCCAGTCGCGATGTGTGTGTAAGTTTGAAGACCGTCGGCCTCACGACGTACAACCAGCGCGACTTTGCTGTGAGTCTTCAAGTCGAGCAATCCGTAGACAACATGCACGCCAGACTCAGCGAGACGAGCGGCCCATTCAATATTACTTTCTTCGTCAAACCGCGCTTTGATTTCAACTACCGCAGTCACTTGTTTTCCACGATCACTTGCTTCCATGAGCGCACGAGGTATCGGTGAGTTCTGCCCGGTCCGGTAGAGACACATCTTGATCGCGAGCACTTGAGGATCGTGTGCGGCGGCTTGAATGAAATCCGTAACGGTTTCAAATGAACTGTAAGGATGATGAAGTAAATGGTCCTGCTTCTTGATTGATTCAAATAGTGTTTCTTTCTTGCGCAGTACCGAGGGAACGGCCGCCTTTAAGGGCTTGTCTTTCAACTCCGGACGATTCAACCCATAGAGTTGCATCAAGCCGGGTACGTCAAGTGGCCCGTCAATCTTGTACACGTCCTCGGGTTCGATATTGAGCGAATGAACCAGATATTCAAGCATCTCCGGTGGCATGGACGACGAAACTTCCAGTCGCACAGGCAGACCAAATCGCCGCTCACGCAGCGATTCTTTCATCAACGCCAGCAGATCAGCGGCCTTATCGTCGCGGATCTCCACATCTGCATCGCGCGTTACACGGAAGAAGTGTCCTTTGCCAAGATGCATTCGCGGAAACAAAGAATGAATGTTTGCTTCGATCACTTCTTCAAGCAGAGTGAATCTGGAATTCTCTTCATCGAGCGGAATAAGACGTGGAACAACGGGCGGCACTTTTATCCGCACGAATCTGACTTCTTCGTCGAGGAATCCGGCGAACGTATCCTCCGGATTGCTCTCAACTATTAAGCCAATATTAAGACTGCGGTTTGAGACGTAGGGAAAAGGATGTGCTGGATCGACTGCCTGTGGCGTGAGCACCAGAAAGACGTTCTTCATAAAGTACTTCGCCATTAGATCTTTTTCAGCCTGCGTAAGGCGTGTGTAAGGCACAATCGCAACGTCTTTGGATTGCAGTTGGGGCAATACCTCTTCTCGTAGACAGGCAGAATGTTCTTCGACGAGTGCCAGCACTTTATCGCGAATCACTTTCAGTTGTTCCAACGGCGTCAACTCGCCAGGCATTGGACGTATATCTTCGACGTCGAGCATCTCCTTGATGCCCGACACGCGCACCATGAAAAACTCATCAAGGTTTGAAGAGAAGACTGAAAGAAACTTCAGTCGTTCGAGCGGAGGGGTGGTGTTGTCCGTCGCTTCTTCCAGGACTCGTCGAAAGAATTCGAGCTGTTGCAGATCCTGATTGAGAACAGACCACGCGAGGAAGTGTTTCGGCTTTGATCTTTTGGGATCGTGCGAATCGTGATTTTGAGATCCTTGTGACGTCATTAGTATGGCTGGTAACAAAAGTATACCCCGTTAGGGGTGTCATGTTTAAAGATAACGATTTCTGTTGATATTTCTCCGTTCGAAGGAGCGGCGAAGAGGAGTTCGATCACATAGGGATTCTCATCGCCGCTCCTTCGAACGGAGTTGAATTGAAGAAGCCGCTCCAGTCTATAAACATTCCACTCCTACGGAGTGATTTTATTTCGAACACCGGGCGTCGATGATCATCCTGGCTTTGCGCGTAAACTCGGCGGTCCATTGTTCCGCCGGCTGGTCACGTTCAGCGTTCCTTGAGGCGCGGAAAACTTTCGTGATTGTACCATTCGACTTCTCAGCATCGAGTAAACGCTGCAGTTGAGTAGCGAGCAGTTGTCGACCTGCTTCACTTATGTTCGCGTCGCCGACACTCTTCGCTGTGGTCTGGCAACTTCCGCCGCTCACCTTGATCGGATCCTTCTTCTTCCAGTTCTCGAGTGTTGCTTTCTTCTCACTCGAGGCCGAGAATCCAAACGTCGAGCCCATGTCGCTCACGTAGAATACCGCCTCGCCGGGTTTGCAGACTCGAGCAGTCCCCTCCTTTTTTGAGTCGAGACAAGCAAACTTGTGGTTGTCAGTTTTCGTGTCGCCATGATCGATGAAGGCAAGCCAGAGTTTGAAAGCGTCGATCTCCGCGCGCGGTGCTCCGTTGGCCGCAAGCTTCTGTAGCGAACCTGCGAGCGAGCCTGAGTCTTTGTCATTGCAATTAACATCGACGCCTCGCGCAAGCGAAAGCTCGATTCCCGCTGCAGGCTGCGATGGCGACCACGGCGCGCCTTGAAATTTACTCGTCAGGCTCTTCTCGCAATCAGGACAGTTGACGTCTGCGACCCATTCATCATCGGCAAAGAAGCCGAGTGCTTTCGAAAACCGCGACGACAAGAACTCGCCGTAGATTTCGCCATTCTTCTTTTCGCGCGATTGTCCCTTGAAGTGTGGTTTCACCTTATAGCGCACCAGGTCGCCGTCGCTGTCGGTGTTTCCCGGAACAGAGCAGTGAAACTTTGGCGTGGTGCCCGCACCCGGATTCTCGTCTTTATTCGCTACACAGTTGATCGGCTTTGCGAGTCCGTTCTCGTCGACCGGAGGAGATCCCTTGCGTGGCCCACTGGCTGGATTGTAGCCAAGGGCCGGGTCGTAACCTGGATCGGGCGCACGCCAGACCTTGGCTGTTTTTTCTACCCGCTCACGTTCTGCGGCGCTGAAACATTCTTGTTGTGCGTTTGTTCGGGGGGCGAAAAGGAAAACGATAAGAAGAACAACCACGGGGGCAAGCAAGGCGTGATGCAGATTTCGAAACATTTTCCAAATCCCCTTATTCGTTGAAGTTGTGTTTTCACACACAAGATAGCATTTGTTGGGGTGTTTGCAGAATTGGAGAGAAGGTGACCGTGGGGAGTTGAAGACACCACCCGCTTTAGCGGCGTGGAGTTTCAATTTCAGCCTGC